>NZ_KV821373.1:0-43303 GCF_001815635.1 Corynebacterium sp. HMSC075D04 | reverse complement strand
GCAAATGCCTAGGAACAAAACTCGGGGCACTTCACGGTGTTACTAAATCCGTAGTCCTAACAGCTATCGCGTCCCCATTCGTGGCCATGTCTCAGTCGTTTAGCAAGCAGGCGAATACGCTCTGGTACGAGATTTTCGATGTCGTCAAAGACAACTCGCTGGTGGACTACTCGGGGCCGACTCCTGCGGATAACGTGATGGAACGGCTACTTCAGGCACGCTCATAGTTATTGGCGTAGTGCGGGTACGGTGTGGGCGTAGATGACGACCACTGCAATCAAGGCGATACAGACGGCGAAGGGTGCCAGCGGGTTCCACCCGTAAAGGGCGGTCGAAGCCAGCGGGGCAATCGCGTACGCCAACCCATTATTAGCGTTGATGATGCCAGCCACTGCGCCTTGCTCATCTACACTCATCTTCAAGGTTGGGCCAGTGTTGTACCCGGGCATCGCCAGTCCCATACCTACCCCCAGCACGATACACCCGACAACCAGTAAAGCGTGCGAGGAGGTAGGCCAAATGAGCACAGTTGCAACTAGTGTAATGGCCAGACCAGTACGTAAAAGCTTCGCTGCTCCCCACCCTGTCTTTGGAGCAATCACCGCTTGGGCAATGATCATGGTCACGCCCATGATGGTCAGGTAAATCGCGGAAATACCTGCGGTCGCAGTTGCCGACAGGGCGAAGCGGTCTTGGACAGTGAATCCAAAAATCGTAGCAACAGAAGAAAACACAAGAAACATCACCAGACCAGTTGCTAGCCAGGGAGCTACACGCGGATCAGTGAAGCGAATCCGTTGAGGCTTTGCAAAAAGTTGCCCTCGGCTTTGAGGTGCGAAACTCACCAAGAGAACAACCAGACCAATCACCATCACAACGGGCATGACCACCAAGGGCAAGAGCAGGCCACCAGCAGCGGCTAACACACCTCCAGTAACACCTCCAACAATGGAGGCCATCCCTTGAGCCGCTCCAATCATGCCCAGTGCTTTTACCCGCCCGTTCTCGCTGGCAGCATGCGTGACCAGGTGGGCTTGCGCGGTCGGGGCGATCGCTGAAATCCCTCCACCATAGAGCAAACCACGAGTGATCACAACACCAAAAACTAGTCCGACACCGCCAACTACCTGGTTCATCCCCAGGTAGGAGACAATACCGAAGGCGCTCAAAGCGATGATCGCGATCACAAGCCCGGCCGCGAGTACACGTTTAGCGCCGACACGTTGGGAAGCTCGCCCCCAATAAGCACTCAAGCTCGCTAGTACAATCGCTGCCAAAGAGATAGTGGCGCCAATATGCCATTCCCGCAATCCCATCTGTCGTGACAGTGGCGCGATGATCGGATTGAGAATCATTTGCCCCATAAAGGCGAGAAAAACGATTCCCACTACCAGGTTCGCTTGCGCTCCTGGATCAATAGAGCTCTGTGTCGGCTTATTACTACGAGGGTCGGGCATCACTACACTCCATTACTAGAACACTGTTTCACTTAGGGATATTGTAGAATGGTGTTCTAGTAAGGGTCAAGTAATAAGTTAGGGTCACCTTATGAACACTGTGCCAACGGGGCGAAGGGCTGGGCTATCACGCGAGCTGATTGTCAAACAAGCTGTACAGTTAAGCGCGATCAGTGGCGTTGAGGGATGGTCAGTACGGGACATTGCCCGTGAACTGGGCGTGGTTCCCTCAGTGATTTATCATTATTTTCCAAACAAGGAAGCCATTTGTGATGCTGTTGTAGACCGGGTATGTGTCGGGATTGAAGTTCCCGACCCGGACCTTGAATGGAAAGCCTGGTTTCGAGCTATGGCTCACAATCTACGCCCCGCATTGTTAGCATATCCGGGGATTACCGACAGGTTCGCGCGGGGCAAGTTCACCGAACAGTTTTTGCCGATGATCGATGGAGCCTGGGCCAAACTACAAGAAGCTGGGTTTGGTGACAATTCGCCTGTGGCCTACACAATTATCGCGAACTCGATCATCCACACGATCGGAGCGAGAAACCTGCGCGCATCCAATCAAATCCAGCCTCGCCACAACCTGCACGAAATGCTTGTCAGGCTTGAGCCTATGATGGCTCAATCTGTTGGACTGACCAGTATTGTCAACTCTTACCTGGAGCCTCTCTCACACCCTGATGAAGAAGAAGCGATGTCCGAGGAATACTACGACCTCGTCATCGATGTGATCCTAGACGGCATCGAACACACCCTGCTGCCTTAACTCTGACCCACTTCTCAATCATCGTCTTAGTGAGCGTCCGCACAGCTGTGTACTTCAACACAGCGGATGTAGCCCAGTTGATAAGCCGGGTCAGTTCACGTTCACCCCTCGCGTTCTCATGGTCACGGAGACGGTTAAGTAGTTCTTCCTGATACGGATTATTCATGGTGTGCCCTTCATCCAGGTATGGGTAAAGGGAGCCAAGGCACACACCCTGACCCCCTTCGCTGCCTGCTACGGGCTAGCGTCTACTCGGTAGCACCCGCCGTGGTCGGCTCCACCACATCCTGTTCAGCCGTCGCCAGCACCTCCGGGCGGAACACGGAACCGCCGTACACCTGGAGGCCCGTAATCGCACGGGTGAAACGGAACGGCAGCATGGACGATTCCGCCACCTCCGTGATCTGGTAGCCGAACGCGGTAGCCATCGGGTGGCCCACAATGACACCTCACGGCCCGCCACCGTCGGCACCGTCGGCGCGGAAATGATGCGGAACCCGAGCAGGCGACCAATCTCACCGTTCAAGAGATTGCTGTTGTTCACTGCCTTGTCCAGGCGCTCGTCGTACAGCAACGCCGATTCCATCTCGGGGCCAACCATCACGAAACGGTCAGTCTTCGGAACCGAAGTGGCGTTGAGTTTCTTACGCAGCGCCACCAGCGTCTTGTACGCGTCCTTCTTCTCAATGTCGAGCGGGAGGGTGCCCACCTTGTTGGAGTTCTTCACTCCGTCCTTCATGAGCTTGCCGATGTAGGTATCGACCTGCTCGGACATGCCTTCCACTGCCTCGCTGACTGCCCCCGGCTTCACGTCCAGAGCAGACTGGACGGAAGATACCAGCGGAATCTTGAAGTTAAAGTAATCGCCCTAGTCGATCTTGAACTTGCGGTCGCCGAACTCAAGGTCTTCAACAACCATGTCTTCGGACTCGTCGTACGATTCAAAAATGTCTCGCGGACGGTGATTGAACGCACCGATCACGATATTCGTATCGATGAGGTACACCTATGCGACCTCCTGCATACGAGTAACCGCATTCTTCAGCGTCGCAGTCTTTGCAATGCCCAGTTGGCGCGAAGCTTCCTCTTGAGAAATTGCGCCATCTGCATATTCGCCGGTTACTGTGTCCAAGAACCGGCCACCCAGCCGAGACTTCAACGTGACGAAGAAGTCACCGCCTCCACTAACAATCGGAGGCGTAGGGTTCGAGGGACGTTGCCGAAGGAATTCCTGCACTTGTGGTTTGCCAAGGCGGCGCTGCCCCACAAGGGACCACAGTGTCGTATCCGCGCTTACCCGGTACGCATCGTATGCCCATTCAGTGATGTGTTTCAGATCGGGATTTCTGTCCCATTCCTGCAACAACGCATGCTGCGGCAGAAGCAGGGCAGCTGCAAACCTGTTACACCATCGCTCTACATCGTGATGATCGTTCATGGCTCCAGTGAGCCCTTCTGCAGCGAGTAGCACGTGGCCTAGCTCGTGAGCAAGGCTAAAGTACTGCCCAACTTTGTAATCACTGCCGTTGATGAAGATCAAGGGGTAAGCACCATCGAGCAGTGTGAAAGCACGAAACTCGTCGATGTCGAGTTTGCGGTGGTTGTTATTTCCAAGTACGGAGTTTCGCATCACCAAGACACCGCAGTGCTCAATTGCCTCCGCTAATTCCAGCACATTCTCTCGACCAGTAGCCGCCCTGCCTGGCTTCCATCCAGCATCGGCGAGCTGAGGAAGTAATGCACGCACGGCATCGTCCGGGTTATCACGTAATGTCCATTCGCCACCGAAGCATGGGGGCTCAATGCCTTCTGCACGAGCAAATTCGGCGTACCAACCCAAACGCCGCTCACAGGCGTAAATCGTTTCCTTCAATTCCGGGCTGAACTCGGTTACTTTCTTACTGTCTACGGTGCGGAAATCTGGAAAATCCGGTTGGTCATCCGTGGGGTCGTCGAGAAGCAAGTATCCAAACGGGATACAAGCAAGCGATGCCAAGTGCTGGGCCTGACGCAACGTCGGGGATACCTCCCCTTCCAGCCATTGCCGGACCAACCGAAAATCGCTTTTTTGGGCAAGTTCTTCAACCGTGACGCCGGTCCGCTGTAGGGCCCAACGCAACGTCGGTGCTGCAATGTCGATTCGAACAGTCATCACTCACCTCCCGCTAGTTACGTAGTTTTTACCTTAGCGGAGGAGCCCAGCAAACATCTCCGGGGAGCTACAGCTATCAAATTGATACAAACGAGTTTTCATGCCTGCGGAACTAGCCTCGCTCATGCTAGGGTTCATGTCAATCGTTCAGCCCGCCTCCGAGCCAAGCTCAGAGTGTGGGCTGGATTTCTTATTGCAATCTGGCGGATCCCTTCGTACTCCGGCGTCGCCCGCACCGTCACCGCGCTGACCTGAGTTGGTCGACGGGAAGGGGTCGATGCGAAGCTCGGCCCCACCCCCGGAGTGCACTGCTACGCCCGTCATCGACGGACCGGGAACGAACATAACAACATAAAAACGAAAGAACCCCCAGCGTTGGAAAGAGGAGCTCGGCTTCAAGGTCTGCGTTGTCTACTTCCCAGCATGCAAACTCCTCCTCATCAATGACGACAACCGGCACGCGATCGCCGTATTGGGCGGCGTTGTCGGGGTCCAGGTCGACGTCGACAAGCACTAGCTCCGTGTCACACTTCTCCACCACCGGAGCGATCTGCGCCTCCACCCGCTCGCACGAACCGCACGTGGAGCGCACCATCAGCTCGACCGTCTTCATCGCAACTCGTCTTCATCGTGCCTACGTCGCTCGCCCTTGTATGATTGCTCACGCTAACACCGCCACCGAAAGAGTCACGATTGCCATGTCAGAACAGCGGGAATTCCTTGCACAATGGTCAGTCTCTCAAGGAAACCTCCGCCGCTTCCTTGAGGACCTACTGCAGCAACACGATCTCAAGCAGTGCACCGCCTACTCCGACAGCATCAACGACCTCCCCATGCTTGAGATGGTCGGCTCCCCCGTTGCCGTCAATCCGGACCGTGCGCTGCGCCGCCACGCGAAAGCCCAAGGCTGGGCCGTCCGCGACTACCGTCCGGTGCGCCGCGCCGTACGCCTGTCCACCCTGCCGGTACTGAGTGCCGCGGGTGAGTTCTCTTTGTGGCGGTTGTGGAGCAAGCGGCAGGACAGGACTCACCATGTCTGATGCGTTTGCCCTGCACACCCCGCGGCTTGAGTTGTCGGTGCCTACACATGCGGATATCGATGCCATTTTTGCGATTCACTCAGATCCCCGCACCTACGAGCACCGCCCCGAGCTGACAATGAAGACCCGCGATGAGGCTGTCGAGCTTGCGCGCTCGTGGCAGAACAATTGGGCTGAGCAGCAGTTGGGCTACTACACGGTACGCACCCTCGACCGCGCGACCATCGGCTTTACCGGGGTACGACACAGCGAGGAAGCCGACGAAGAAGTCCTGAACCTCTACTACCGGTTCGCACCCGAATCGCAAGGCCAGGGCTACGCCAAGGAAGCCGCAGCCGCCGCGATTGCGAGCGCCCGCGAGCGCTTCCCGACGTTCCCCATCGTTGCCATCATCGACCCTGTGAATGAGGCGTCGATTGGCCTAGCTGTGAGGCTCGGACTTGCGCATGTTCCCGGAGCGGGCGTTCCCGGCGACTACGAGGTGTACCGGCTTTCCTAGGTGGGAAAGTCCGCGTTGGTTGGGACTGTTCGGTGGGTATTGGGGCACGCACGGTTATTGATACTCAAAACCACCGGCGAGGGCCCCTCCTCAACAGAACACTAGCTAGATACCGAGGAAGCCTCTTCACGTTGGTGTCCACTCTTGAGTGGTTTGCTATGAGCTGAGTATAACGAAAAACTGCAGTCCTCGGCTCTCTCCTGATTTATGGAGGGTCAACGGCTGCAGTGTGGACACGAGAATATCGCAGATGGTTTTTAGATACAACCCTTCGGTGAACCTCGACTATCGCCTCCCGTGTCCTTTTGGGTTTGCCTGCCCACCGAAGGTTCGTCGATAGGCAAAGGCTCTTAGGGCTTTGTTGCGGTAATGGCGAATTGGAGTGGTAGGCGCTCGGGATTATCGCGGAGGATGAAACCGCGGGAGTCTTCGACCATCAGCTCCGGCCACGGGCACCACGCGGAGTACGGAGTTTCCTCAAGAGCGGTGACGGTCAGCCCCGCGTCGATGAGCGCAGTAACAATTTCGCCGAGAGAGTGGTTCCACTGATGGTTGCGTGGGCTAGCAAGTTTTGGCGCTCCTGGAGTGGTGACGTAGCTTTCCACGTCCTCCCAGGTGAGCGGATCAGGCATTTCAAAATACGGCTGCTCAATGCGCAGACCTTGGGAAACGTCCTCTCCGATTGTCATGAACATGGGGTGGTCGTCGCGGATGAAAAACATGCCGCCGGGAGCGAGCAGCTTTGCGACGACCTCCGCCCATCGACGCACCTGCGGAAGCCAGCACAGCACACCTGCGGAGGTGTAGACGAGATCGAATTCGCCGTCGACCGCTTCTCGAGCGTCATAGACGTTGCTCTGGATAAACTCCACGTCCGCGTCGGCTTGGGCGGCGAATTCGCGGGCGTATTTGAGTGACTCCGCAGAGAGATCCACGCCGATGACTCGGGAGGCTCCGCGGCGGGCAAATCCGATGGTGTCGGTGCCCACGTGGCATTGCAGGTGACACACGGACTTCCCGGTGAGGTCGCCGAAGCGGTCAATGTCCACCGCGAGGACATCGCTAATAGCTGCCTTGTCCGCGATCAACTCATCTTTACCGCCGTAGCTGCCGAACATGTGGGCGTGGGCCCGTGAATCCCAGTTGGCTTGGTTATCCGCGAACCAGGAAGCGGTCTCGGACCGCGGTGAGTTAGTCTCCGCGTGCATCGTTACTCCCTCCTACGTCTCATTCCGTTGCCTGAGTTACGCAACTTTAGTTATATTGAAATCAATCGAGACCCCCTCCGAGCTTCCCGTAAGATCAGCGTCATATGAGAGGGGGGCTTTTACCTCGCGGTTACGGCGGCTTCACCCTCATACCGGAACGGCATCGCACGTCCTAAACATTCTTGAGCTTGCGGCTTCGCCCCCGCTTTCCACTCACAAAGCACAACCATGTAATTCGTGCCACAATGCGGCGGTGTGAGGATCGAGAAGCAACGCTCCCGAAAACCGTCTAGTAATCCGAAGTACGCAACCTCCCCCTCCACCACCCACTACCGCGGCACGTCGCCGGCGCGCATGCAGGCGACGAGGTTGCGCAACAAGCAGCGAATCCCGATGATCCCGGCGTACTAGGGCGCTACAGGAGTTCGTCGATAAGCGAGCGCACGCGATTGTCAATGTCGTCGCGCACAAGACGCATGCGCTGCATGCCCTCGATGCCGCGGTGCGAGGGTTCGTCGATACGCCAGCGCTCCAGCGTGCCGCGGGCGTCGTCGGGCATGTCTACCTGCGCGTCTTCGCCGAGCACCACGACGCGATCAACGCTGCGCAGCAGTTCGGGATCGATGGGTTTGGGCGTGCCGTGCGACATGTCGGCGCCGGCCTCCGCGATCGCCTCGACGGATTCCTGATTCAGCGACGTACCAGGTTTGGTGCCAGCGGAGTGGATGCCGAGCTGGCTACCCGCGTGCTTCTCTGCGAGCGCCGCCGCCATCTGGGACTTGCCGCCGTTGCCGACGCACACAAACAGGACTGAGGGCTTCATAACGCCTCCTTAGGACAACTTGGGCAAGGTGGGATCGCCCGGGAACAGTTTCGGGCCGATCCCACGCATGAGGTAGACGAGGCCGACGAGGATAGGGATCTCGATAAGCGGCCCGATCGTGCCCGCCAACGCCTGGGCGGACGTGGCGCCGAACGTGCCGATCGCAACGGCGATGGCCAACTCGAAGTTGTTGCCCGCCGCGGTAAAGGACACGGACGCGGACTGGGCGTAGCCCATCCCGGATGCCTTGGACACCACGAGTGCGATAGCGAACATGCCGACGAAGTAGCACAGCAGCGGGATCGCCACACGTGCCACCGTCCACGGTTGAGAGAGGATCTGGTCGCCTTGCAACGAGAAGAGCAGGACGATTGTGTACAGCAGGCCGATCAGCGCGAGCGGGGAGATCCGAGGCAGGAAGGTGTTTTCGTACCAGTCGCGGCCCTTGGTGCGCTCACCGATGATGCGAGACAGCAGCCCGGCGAGCAGCGGTATGCCCAAAAAGACCAGGACAGAGGACACGATCGCCCAGAAGGAGAACTCCACCGAGGTGGTCTCCAAACCCAGCCAGCTCGGCAGGATTTGTAGGTAGAACCAGCCGAGTACCCCGAACATGAGAACCTGGAACACCGAGTTGATGGCCACAAGCACTGCGGTGGCTTCACGGTCGGCGCAAGACAGGTCCGACCACACCAGCACCATGGCGATGCAGCGGGCGAGGCCGACGATGATTAATCCGGTGCGCAGCTCCGGCTCATCCGGCAGGAAAATCCAGGCGAGCGCAAACATGAACGCGGGGCCGACGATCCAGTTCAAGATGATGGACACGGTCATTAACCGTTTGTCGGTGGCAATCTCGCGGGTTTTGTCGTAGCGCACCTTGGCCAAGGGCGGGTACATCATGACCAGCAGGCCGAGCGCGATCGGAAGCGAGATGCTTCCGACTTCGAGACTCTCAAGTGCGCCCGAAAGTCCCGGCACTGCCCGTCCAAGAGCGAGGCCCGCCACCATGGCGAGCATGATCCACACTGGTAGGAAACGGTCAAGAAACGACATACGCTCTACTGGCTGAGAGGTTGTGTCTTCCATCTGGAATCCTTATCTATTGACAGCATTCAAAACGAACACTAAGCCTCATATTTATCACCGTCAATATGACGAGGTAGGAAGCATGAAGGATTACGTCGCCACTACAGAAAACACTGACCTCGACTGCTGCTCACTGGGCTCCGGCTTGCTCTCCGAAGACGACGCGACGCGCTACTCAGCCCTATTCAAAGTTTTAGCGGACCCCGGACGGCTACAACTTCTCTCCAGAATCGCCGAAGAGGGCTGCGAGCCGATGAGCGTGGGCGAACTCACGCAACGCTCCGGGCTAAGCCAACCGACAGTTTCCCACCACCTCAAAATGCTTACCGAGGCCGGCCTCCTAGAAAAGAGCCGCCAGGGCAGGACGGTCATACACCGGCTGCGCCCGGAGCTGTTCCAGGAACTTCGCACCGTGCTGCAGATGGACTGAGACTAACGGGCGCAGGGCTTCAATGTTTGTCATTCATTACCGAGGTCAAACGCGTCGACTCGTGAAAGGCTTCGTGGATCCATCCGGGTGGTGATGGCGATGCGGTTCCACGCGTTGATTGCGACAATCGCCATCAATACGTTTCGTGCTTCCTTCTCGCCGAGGTGCTCTTCGACACGATCCCAGAGCTCATCAGGAACGGAGCTCTCGCCGTTGATTCTCGTCACTGCATCGGTCAGTTCGAGAACGGCTCGTTCCTTTTCGGTGAACTGCTCGCGATTGTCGGTCCAGTTCTCCGCCTGCGAGACGCGTTCCTTGGACCAGCCATCTTTCCTGGCGTCACGCCGGTGCATTGCCAGGCAGTAAACACATTGGTTTAGCGCGGATGCACGAAGTTGGACGAGGTGTGACGCGTCCTTTTCAACCCGTGCACGCACATAGGTTTCCAGGCCTAGCATCGGAGCGTAAGCAACTTTGGGGATCGGCTTGCGGGGTGTGTGCGACATGCCACGACGGTACACATCAACTCCCCTTACTGTTGCGACCGGTTATTTGGTAGCAGTGTCGTGACTATCCGGTAGCGCTTCAGTGAGTATCCGGTAGCGGCTCAAATTGCATTCGGTGATGGTTCCCGTATCCGCTTCATTCGGGTGCGGCTCGTTCCGGATGAAGTCCGCTTTTGAAATTGGAGCTATGCCGCGGAAGCCTCTACTGTCGGCGCGACTCTTCGGCACTAAATTGAACCCAGCCCGGTTGCAGTTCACCTCGCTTCAGGAGCGGCCCAAGCCCATCCTTGATGCACGACGCTTCGGGGGAGTTGGTACCGCGGTTCCGCGTAGTTGGTACCGGTGCTCCGCGTACTTGGTACTGCAGGGCGCTTTCATAGTTCATGCTTCAAGTACCGTGTTTCGGTGAAGCTGTGACAGCGCGACCTGTCATAAGAAGGAGACGCCTGGAGCCTGCTCGCGAACTGCACCGCTGTCTCGATTCCAGGCCGACAACAGTGGTCGTGGGACTTTCTGGGGAGCCCGGGCCCCGAGCGTTCTCAGCACCGAAGACTCGCTGGACCGTTGTGGGCAGTTGCGAATAACGCTGACGGAGAGCCGGCTGCAACATAGCGGACACCGAAGCCGCATAGAAGTCTTCACCATGCGCAAGGACACCCCCAGTGGCCTGCTCGAACGAGTAATGCCTGCAGCCGGGGTCATACAGTCGGCCCGGCTCGGCTGTCCAGGTACCAACTACTCGGAACGCAGCAGTACCGAGCCCTCGGAGCGCCGGCATCAAACCCGCCCCTGTCAACGCGGCCATCCCTGGATCCTTGACAGACCCGCCGCCCGTGCCGAGCCTAGGCGAGCCTCCGCTACCGGATACTCACTCAGGCGCTACCAGATACTCACCACACCGCTACCATTTCAGTCTTCTAAACACCCCCCTTACACCGCAGCAGAAACAGACCACCTACAGCTGTGAGAACCGCTCCAGGTCGTCGGGCGCACCGGCAAGCACGACCAGGTCGGAAGCGGTCAGTTCCATGCCTGGTGCGAATGGGTGCCACTGGCCTGAGCCGTTGCGCACTGACACCACTTGCACGCGGTGTTTGTCCCAGAGACGCGAGGCGTCGCAGGGGCCGTCGAGTAGCGGGCGTGGCGGGACCATCTTGATCACGCCGTAATTCTCGGCAAGTTCGGCGAAGTCCTGGAAGCGTCCGCCGAGCAGGTGGGCGACGCGGCGGCCGGTGTCGTGCTCTGGGCGGACGACGTGGGCGACGCCGAGGCGTTGCAGGATGCGGGCGTGGGATTCGGAGTCGGCTTTGGCCCAGATGTCAGGTACGCCGAGATCGACAAGGTTCGAGGCGGTGAGGATAGATGCCTCGAGCGCGGAGCCGATGCCGATGACGGCACGTTCCACTTCTTGGACACCGAGTTGGCGCAGGGCTTCGAGGTCGGTGGTGTCGGCCACGATGGCGTCGGTAAGCAATGGCGCATGATCGCGCACGAGTCGCTCATCAACGTCGATGCCGAGGACCTCTACGCCGTGGCGGGTCAGTTCGTGGGCAAGCGCGCCACCGAAGCGGCCGAGGCCGATGACCACAACCGGTGGGATGTCGATGCGTTGTTTGCTCCGCAACAGGGAGCCGGGGAAGCTAGCCAATGAAAGGCCTTTCTACTGGGTAGTCGTACCTGCGCACGACGTTACGGGCGGCAAGCGCCGCCACGAGAGTGAACGGGCCAATGCGCCCGAGGTACATCAAAAGACACAGCACGAGTTGGGAGGGCACGCTTAGCGACGAGGTAATGCCCGTGGATAGGCCTGTCGTGGCAAAGGCTGACATGACCTCGAAGCTGATTTGGTCCGCGGTGAACTGGGGGTCGAACACCCGGAGCGCGGCCACGCCGAGGGTGACCGCAGTAACGCCTGCGGCGGCGACCGTCATGGCCTGGCGGACCACCGACTTTGGGACGGTGCGTTTGCCCACGGTGGTCTGGTCACGCCCGCCAAACTCAGCTGCCATGGCGGCAATCAGCACGATCGCGGTGGTGATCTTGATGCCACCCGCGGTACCTGCGGAGCCGCCGCCGATAAACATGTAGATGTCGGTGACCATGAGCGTGATCGGGTGGGCGTCGGCGTAGTCGATGGAATTGAACCCGGCGGTACGCGGGGTGACGCCGCTGAAGAACGCGTTGAGGAGCTTCGTGCCCGTGGACATGTCTGCAAGGAATCCTCGCCACTCCAGCACGGCGATGAGCGCCATGGCGGAGAGCACCAGAAACGTTGTGCCAGCAAGGGTAATGCGGGTGGTTACTGAAAGTCTCCGGGCGCTGACTGGTGTGCCGCGCAGCAGGCCGCGGAAGCGCTCCCGGCTGCGGCCAACCAACTCGGAAAGCACCGGGTAGCCGAGCCCGCCGATCATCAGCGCGCCTGCCAGCGGCAGGAGGATCCAGCCGTCCGAGTTGTACGAGATCAGGCTGTCCGAGCGCAGCCCAAACCCGGCGTTGTTAAACGCGGAAATTGCGTGGAAGATCCCCTCGCCCGCCGCGCTGAGGACCGGCATGTCGTATTCGACCATGAAGCGGAAGAACAGGATCACTGCAACAAACAGTTCGAAGGCGAAGGTGAGCAATAGCGTAGCGACGAGCGTGGCACGCACCCCGCCTTCCAAAATCGGACGCCCTTCAGCAGCCGTAGAGTAGCGCGACCGCAACTTCACTCGGCCAGTCAGCAGCATGCCGGTCAGCGAGGCAATACTCATGATGCCCAGGCCGCCGACCTGGATCAGCGTGATAACGATGACGCGGCCCGCGATACTCCAGTGGCTGCCGGTATCCACCGTGACCAGGCCCGTCAGCGATGTGGCGGACGTGGCGGTAAACAAGGCATCCATGAACGGCGTTGCTGTGCCGTCGGCTGAGGCGAACGGCATGCACAACAACGCAGTGCCGAACGCGATCAGTACGAGAAAACCCAGCGCAGTCAGCTGCGCCGGACGGAACCACCGTGGGGTGGATGGTGTGCTCACGCGTAAAAGCGTAGTCCTCCACCGCCGTGTACACCCACTACACAGCAGCGAGGAGCAGGTTCACGTCCTTCTCGGTGTAGGTTGCGGCGATTTGGGTGTCGTTGCCGCCGGCGAGGTTGTCGCGGGACAGGCGCACGCGTTGGGAGCCGGGCACGAGCGGGAACGAGGCGGGGCGGTCCGCCACCTGGCGGACGGGGAATCCGGCGCGAAGCGCACAGTGGTTGAGCCAGACGTCGTCGGCGCGCGGCGTGACGTCGAGAAACGCTGTGCCGCGGGAGGCGACGAACTCCACCATGTTCGGTGGGTACAGCACGCCGTCCACGCCGGTGGCGAAGTTCAGGTGAGATGGCTCGGTGGTGCGGACGGGGCGCCACTTTTTGTAGGGGGCGATGGTGTCGCAATCAAGCGTGATGCGGTGGGCGCGAAACGCGGTGACGTTCGACGGGTCGGCTGCGTTGGTGAGGGTGGTGGCGAAGTTGCGGGGGTAGAGGACGTCGTCGTCAACCGTGATCACGCTGTGGCCGGGCAGTTCCTGGAAGGTACCGAAATACTTCGTGTGGGGGCCGAGGCCGCCGGGGGACTTATGGACGTGCAGGCCGCGGTCCACAAGCCCGCGCAAGGTAGCGGGCCACGGTGCATGAAAGTCCGCCGGGTCGAGCCACAAATGCACCGGCAGGCGCTTCGTGCCCACAAGAAGCGAGGCGATCGCGGACGCTGCCGACTTCACCCTCGAACCATGTGTGGTCAGGGAGATGACGGTATCTCCGCTGGTGGGGAAGGCAATATCGGCGTGTTGCGCGGCGTGGTTCAGGATTGGCAGCCGCCAGAACGCGCTCGTCGCCACGAGCCCTTGGCGCACGGCATAGTCAATCCACATGGCGAACTACCCTAGCCCACCGCAACGCAAGGGTGCATGATGGAGTGCATGACTGATTCCGCCGCATTGCACCACTGGTGGGAGGCCGCACGCCCCCACACCTGGCCAAACGCCTTCGCCCCCGTCATCGCCGGCACCGGCGCCGCCGCCCTCTACGGGCTCGCGGACCTGGAGTACGCAATCTTGGCGTTCATCGTGGCGTGGGCGCTGATCATCGGCGTGAACTTTGCCAACGACTACTCCGACGGCATCCGCGGCACCGACGAGGACCGCACCGGCCCGACGCGCCTCACCGCAGCCGGGCTTGCGGAGCCGGAGCATGTGAAGCTCGCCGCGTTTGCATCATTCGCGGTGGCTGCCGTGTTTGGCATCATCCTCTCCATCGCCTCGGGCGCGTGGTGGCTCATCCTGGTTGGCGCGCTGTGCATCGCCGCGGCCTGGTTCTACACCGGCGGCAAAAGCCCCTACGGCTACTCCGGCTTAGGTGAAGTGTCCGTGTTTATCTTCTTCGGACTGGTCGCCGTGATTGGTACGGCGTTTACGCAGACCGGGTTCGTGTCATGGGAGGCCCTCCTGTGCGCCATCGCGGTGGGTGCGATCTCCGCGTCGGTGAACCTGGCCAACAACATCCGCGACATCCCCACCGATGCCGAGGCCGGGAAGCGCACGCTTGCAGTGCGGCTTGGCGACGACAACTCGCGCCGCCTCTTCACCTTCCTGACCCTGGTCCCGTTCGTGATGTCGATCGTGCTGGCGACTGCCGCAACACCGGCGTTGGCGGCGTTCATTGCCCTGCCGTTTGCGGTGGCGTCGATAATGAAGGTGCGCAGCGGCGCTGAAGGCAAGGACCTCATCCCGGTGCTGGGCATGAACGGCAAGGCGATGCTGATCTGGTCGGTGGTGACAGCCCTGGCCATGGCGTCGGTGGGCTCAGCGATTTTCGGCGGCGCGGGCGAGCCCGTGCCGTACACCTCCGACATGCCGAACGAGAGCGATTTCGGGTGGAGTGAGTACGTCCCGAAGGAGACGTTCTAAGGTAACGGCATGCTTGACGTCCTTACCGGTTTTGCCATCATCTTCACTGTCATCGCAGCGGGGTGGTGGCTTGCTCACAAAGGCGTCATTGGACCGGGCGAGCAACGTCTACAGCTCAACCGCATCGCGTTCTACGTGGCCACCCCGGCGCTGATCTTCTCCTCAGTGGCGGTCTCGGACACGGACGCGTTTTTCTCCCCGGTCATTTTGGTCATCGCGATTGCCACGGTGGCCACGATGATCATCTACTGGATCATCAGCGCCGTGTGGTTCAAGCAGGACACGGCGGAGACGATGGCGGGTGCGGCGTCGTCGAGTTACTACAACTCGGTCAACATCGGCCTGCCCATTGCCACGTATGTGCTGGGCGATCCGACGTACGTCATCCCGGCGCTGGTGCTGCAGATGGCGGTGCTCTCCCCCATCGTTATCGCAGGTCTGGACCGCGGCGCGTCGGGCGTGCTCAAGTCGGTCCTTGCTGGTCTGACCGCCCCGGTTGTTGTTGCGGCTTTCGCCGGTTTTGCCGTGTCCGCGTCCTCGTGGACCGTGCCCGAACCAGTGCTGACCCCCTTGGAAATCCTCGGCGGCGCCTCCATCCCGCTGATCCTCATGAGTTTCGGCGCGTCGCTCACGGGCGAGAAGGTCCTCCAGAGCCACCGCTTACCGACGATCACCGCTACCGCCCTCAAACTCATCGGCATGCCGGCGGTGGCGTGGGTCGTCGCTACGCAAATGGGCTTGACCGGCAGCGACATGTACGCCACCCTGATCCTGTGTGCGCTGCCGACCGCCCAGAACGTGTACAACTACGCGGCCACGTACCGCTCCGGCGAAGTAATTTGCCGCGACACCGTCTTCCTCACCACTTTCCTGGCGCTACCTGCAATGTTGCTTATTGCGGGAGTCTTCTGAGTCGGCCCGCGGCGCTGCCTGTGACGCTGCCCATGACCTTGACAAATAGGGTGCTTTGGATCACACTCTTGTAATGCTCAAGGCACGGAAAACACTCGTTGCCGCAGCGCTGATGGCTGCGACGATGCTCGCCGGGTGCTCGTCGACAGGCGGCGCCCCGCGAGCAGAAAACACCGAAGACACCGCCGGCGGCGTAGACACCCCGCGCTACGTCGTCGCCATGGTCACCCACGGCGCACCGGGCGACACCTACTGGGACCTCGTGCGCAAGGGCGCCGAGGACGCAGCCAAAAAAGACAACATCGAGCTGCGCTACTCCTCCGACCCGCAGGCCCCCAACCAGGCGAACCTGGTGCGCTCTGCCGTGGACGCCGGTGTGGACGGCATCGCCGTGACCATGCCGAACGCCGAGGCCATCGGCCCAGCAGCCCGCAACGCCGTTGATCACGGCATCCCCGTGGTGGGCCTCAACGCCGGCATGAGCAAGTACCAGGACTACGGCATGACCGGCTTCTTCGGCCAAGACGAAACCGTGGCGGGCAACGCCGCCGGCGAGCGCCTCAAGGAAGAAGGCAAGAAGAAGGTCCTGTGCATCATCCATGAGCAGGGCAACTCCTCGCAGGAAGCGCGTTGCGACGGCGTGCGTAACGGCCTCGGCGGCGACGTCGAACTGCTCTACGTCAACGGCCAGGACCTCACCTCCGTGCAGTCCACGATCACCTCGAAGCTGTCGCAGGACAAGAGCTTCGACACTGTGTTTGCCCTCCAAGCGCCGGTGGCCATGCGTGCGACGGAGTCCGTGAAACAGTCCGGCTCCGAGGCGCAGGTTGCCACCTTTGACACCAACGCCGAGCTTGTCGACGCCATCGCCGACGGCCGCGTCGCCTTCGCCGTCGACCAGCAGCCGTACCTGCAGGGTTACCTTGCCGTGGATTCACTGTGGATCGCGAAACGCAACGGCGGCACCCTCGGTGGAGGTCGTCCGGTGTACACCGGGCCGTCGTTCGTCGATAAGTCGAACGTGGACAAGGTCGCTGAGGCTGCGAAGGCAGGTATGCGATGAGCACTGCCGTCACAGCCGACGAGTCGCGCGAGGAATCGACCTCCGGCGACGACCGACTACGCACCCACACCGGCCTAGCCAAACTCATCCGGCGCCCCGAGTTCGCGTCCCTACTCGGCTTCATCGCCATCTTCGCGTTCTTCCTGTCAGTCGCGCCCGCATTCCGTTCCTTTGAAGCGTTTGCGACCACGTTGTACGCGTCGTCGACACTGGGCATCGTGGCACTCGCCGTCGGACTGCTCATGATCGGCGGGGAATTCGACCTGTCCTCAGGCGTCGCCGTCACCACCGCCGCGCTCGCCGCTACGATGCTGAACTACAACCTGCACCTCAACTCGTGGGTCGGCGCCTTCATGGCTTTGGGCATCTCCCTGGCCATCGGCGCACTCAACGGCTACCTGGTCACACGCACCGGCATCGAGAGCTTCCTGATCACCCTGGCGGCCTTCCTCATGCTGCAGGGCCTCAACCTCGCCTTAACTAAGTTCATCACCGGCCAGGTGGCCACGCCGACCATCGCCGACATGGAGGGCTTCCCGTCCGCCCGCAAGGTCTTCGCCGGCACCTTCAACATCGGCGACGTCACCCTCAACGTGACCGTCCTGTGGTGGATCCTGTTCGTCGCCATCGCATCGTTCGTGCTATTTCGCACCAAGTTCGGCAACTGGATCACCGCAGTCGGCGGCGACCAGGACGCAGCCCGCGCCGTCGGCGTGCCGGTTCGCCGCGTGAAGATCCTGCTGTTCATGGGCGTCGGCTTCGCCGCCTGGTTCGTCGGCATGCACACTCTGTTCGCCTTCGACTCCATCCAAGCCGGCCAAGGCGTGGGCAACGAATTCCTCTACATCATCGCCGCCGTCATCGGTGGCTGCGCCATGACCGGCGGCCGCGGCACCGCAGTGGGCACCGCCATCGGCGCGCTGATCTTCGGCCTGACCAACCAGGGCATCGTCTACGCCGGCTGGAACCCCGACTGGTTCAAGTTCTTCCTCGGCGCAACGCTGCTCTTCGCCGTGTTCACCAACACGTCCTTCGCCAAATACACCAAGGGGCGCTAAGTGGCTGTCATTGAACTGAAAAACATCACCAAGTCCTACGGCAGCTTCGACGCCCTGCGCGGCGTGAACCTGACCGTCCGTGAAGGCGAAGTCACCTGCGTCCTCGGCGACAACGGCGCCGGCAAGTCCACGCTGATCAAGATCCTTGCCGGGCTCCACCAGCCCACATCGGGCGAATTGCTTATCGACGACACTCCCACCACCTTCACCTCCCCCCGCGACTCCATCGACACCGGCATCGCCACCGTGCACCAAACGCTCGCGATCGTCGACGAGTTAAGCGTGTGGCGCAACTTCTTCCTCGGCCAGGAACTCACCGGCCGCTTCGGTGCACTCCGCGACACCGAAATGAAACAGATCTGCGCCGAACAACTCCGCGAAATGGGCATCGACATCCCCGACGTCGACGTCGACGCCGGCAACCTCTCCGGCGGCCAACGCCAGGTCGTCGCCATCGCACGTGCCGTCTACTTCGGCGCCCGCGTGCTTATTCTCGACGAGCCCACCGCCGCCCTCGGCGTCAAACAATCCGGCGTGGTCCTACGCTTCGTGGCGGCCGCCCGCGACCGCGGCATCGCCGTCGTCTTAGTCACCCACAACCCCCACCACGCCTACCTGGTCGGCGACCACTTCACCATCCTGAAACTCGGCCGCCAGGAGCTCGATGAGCCCCGCGAGAACGTCACCCTCGACGAACTCACCCACCAAATGGCCGGCGGCGGCGAACTCGAGGCGCTCAGCCACGAACTCGGCCGCTAGCGACGGCTATCGGCGCCCTGGCTGCTCGCGCCGACTGTCCGCGCTGCGCTGCCGGCGCCTCTAGCGGTCCGCGAGCTCGCTCTGGATCCACTCCTTGCGAGCATCGCGCTGACGCTTCAGCTCCGCCACCGCCGCGTTCGCCTCCAACCGCTGACGCTTAAACACCAGCATGGACAGCGGGAACGCCACGATAAGGGCAAGGAGGGCGGACATGATGACGGGCACGGGGGCGTCGATAAGCACTGCAAAGAGCTGAATCACAACTGTCAGCGCAATGAACAACACCAACCGCAACACGCCATACACCGCGACCGCCCTATTCGCGCGCGACTTAGCCTGCGGATCTACCTGCGGAGAAGTTTCCTCATTCACATGGCTAACCCTAACCGGCGGGCAAGTATGTTTAAAACCATGGGAAGATTGCTACTCCTTGCACTGATCATCCTGGCCGTCATCCTCATGTGGAAAGCGTTCGGCCCCGGCTCCGCGCAGCGCTACGGCAGCCAGCGCGGCCTCCAGGAACCCCAAAAGCCGGTCATTAAAGGTCCTGACGATGACGAAGAGTTCCTCTGGAGCATCGAGAAGAACCGGTTCAAGGAGCGCCGCGCCCGCGAAGAAGCCGAACGCAAGCGCCGCGAGGATGAAGAACGCCGCCGGCGCCGCGGTGAACTGGACTAGGGGCGGGTTTGCAAATAGTTCCCCGCCCGGGAACTTTCTTGGGTTTGGGAGGAGAAATATTTCACTTCCCCCAGGTCGGTTTTTGAGATCGCGCAAATAGTTCCCGGGTTCCGGCGCGGGCGTGGAACTATTTGTCCCTCCCTGACAGATTTTGCGAAATCTGTCAGGGCCGATTTCTGACCAGGCGCAATGCGGCGCGCTGACAGATTCCGGCGGAAAGTGTCAGTCCGACTCCGCCAGGACAACCTTCAGGCCCAGGGTGTGGGCCACCGAGATGACCTTCTCCCACCGAACGCCGGCGCCGCCGTGCTCGATGGTGTGCAGGGTGGAGCGGGACACGCCGGCGGCGTCGGCGACGTCCTGCTGCAAACGCCCCGAAGCGCGGCGCCTGGAGGCAATCTGCTCGCCGAGGGCGATGAGCACCGGATCGTCGCTGGCGGGTTTACCCTGCTTGTTGCGGGGTTTGGTCATCGGTTGGCCTCGTGTTCCAGAACGGCGGGGAGTTTCTCAGACCAGGCCAGGGAGTCGCGCACCCCGTCGGCGATGGAGCGTTCGGGGGTCCAGCCCAACACGTCGTGGGCTTTGTCGGTGCGGGTAGCGCAGCCGACTACGTCGCCGGGGCGGGCCGGGCCGGTGGCCACGGACAGTGGGGTGCCGGTGGCCTCACCGAAGGCCTCGGCGAGTTCGAAGACGGTGGTGCCCTGGCCGGTGCCGAGGTTGATGACGTCGTAGCCGGTGGAGATGTCGTCGAAACGCTGCAGGCAGGCGACGTGGGCGCGGGCGAGGTCCCAAACGTGGATGTAGTCGCGCAGGCCGGAGCCGTCACGGGTCGGCCAATCAACGCCGGTGACGGTGAAGGTCTCGCCGGCGCGGTAGGCGGAGATCATCTTGCCCAACGCATGGGACGGGACCGGGTTCTGCAGGCCTGTGCGCAGGGCCGGGTCGGCGCCGATGGGGTTGAAGTAGCGCAGGGCGATGGCGTTGAGGTGGCCGGTGGCGGTGTCGTCGCGAAGCACTCGCTCCAACAACCACTTCGACGCGGAGTAGGGGCTTTGCGGGTCGACGGGGCTGGTTTCGTCGACCATGTAGTCGGGGCCCGGCTCGTACATGGACGCGGTGGACGACAGGATGAAGCGGCGCACGCCGAAGCGCTCCATGACGGACAGCAGCGTGATGGATTTGGCCACGTTGTTGTCGTAGTACACCAAAGGCTGCTCGACGGACTCGGGGACGACGATCTTGGCGGCGCAGTGGATCACCGCGAAGATATCGGGATGGTCCGTGAACACGCGCTCCAGCAAGGCAACATCAGCGACGTCGCCCTCGTAGCAGGCGAAGCGCTCGCCGAAGGTGCGCAGGCCGGTAGAGAAATCGTCCAGAATTACCGGCGTGATGCCGGCATCATCGCAGCAGGACGCAATTGTAGACCCGATGTAACCGGCACCGCCGGTGATCAGCACCTTCACTAGTTCAGCCCTGCGTAGGAGTGCAGACCCGCGATCACGGTGTTGACGTAGGTCATGTTGAAGATTGTCATCGCCATGGCGAACACGTTAATCCACGCCGCTGCGGTGGACTTCCAGCCGGCGGTAGCGCGGGCGTGGAGGTAGGCGGCGTAGAGGATCCAGGTGATCATGGAGACGGTTTCCTTCGCGTCCCAACCCCAGAAGCGGCCCCAGGCTACCTCGGCCCAGATGGCGCCGAAGACGATGCCGATGCCGAAAAGCGGCAGGGTGACCACGGCGGTCTTGTAGGCCATCTGGTCAAGCGTCTTCGCGGACGGCAGCGGGCGTGCAATAGCGCCGAAGAAGCCGTGCTCTTCGCCGCGGGGCTGCCACATGCGCAGCAGGTACAGCAGGGCGAACACTCCGGAAACCAAGCCGATGGATGCGCCGATCGCCGCGGAGGACACGTGGACCGGCAGCCAGTAGGACTGCAGGGCCGGCACCACCGGGGCGGCCTGCATGTGGAACACCGTGGAGTTGAGGAACATCGCGATGACCATTGGGAACAGCAGCCACGGCCAGATGGTGTGCCAGCCCTTGCGCTGCACCACCACGGCGGCAACGACCATGATCACAGCGGTCATGAACAGGATGTACTCGTACAGGTTGCCCAACGGGAAACGCTTCGCGCCGAGGCCACGGGTGATAAACGCCACCACGTGCAGCGCCACACCTACCCAGACCAGTGCCTGGGTCATGCCGGCCCACTTGCGGGCGCTGGCCACCTTGGCGGTGTACTCCGAGTCGTCGAGCGCCGATTGCGTATCGACGACATCCGGCCCGCCAGCTCCCACCAGCACCTTCTTCTCGGCCTTCTCCGCCAGGGCTTCGCGGCGGACGTCGATGACTGCCGTGACGCGTCCGTAGTAGATGAAGGACATGATCAGCGCCACGATGTAGATGATGAATGCGGTGCGGAATGTCAGGTCGGACAGCTCCGCCATGGTGGTGTTGACAAGCATAGGTCTTAACCTACTCCACCAGGCACCTATTTTCCAAGGTCATAGGGGTCAAATTCTTCCTCGTCTTCGCGACGTTCGAGGTGTGAATCGTCGCTAAGAAGCTCTGCTGCGAGCTCGTCGAACTCGCGTCCCCACCCCGCGCGGTCCGTGCGGGCGAGGCCGGCGATCTCCACGACGGTGTGGCCCGGCGTGTCGGACGGGTGCAGGCGGACCCAGATGCGGCGGCGTTTAATCGCCAGCGAGCCGGCGAGTGCGAGCAGCATGACGGTGGAGGCGATCAGCGCCCAGATCTGGGTGGTGTCGCGCGAGATTTGGTAGTTGGCGTATTCGGCGGCGCCGTCGAAACGCACCTTCACCTCGCCGCCGTCGGTGTCCACGGTGGCTTCGGAGCCCGGGGTCAGCTGGACGCGGGTGACTTTCTGCAGCAGGCCTTCGGCGACGAGCGCCTGGTCGAGCGTGAAGATGTTCTGCGGGCGGCCGGTATCCAGGCCGGCGTCACCGACGTAGACGTCGACGGAAATCGCCGGGTCATCCATCGTGGGGAAGGCGGACTGCAACTGGTCGCCGTTCGGGCCGGTCCAGTTGGCGGTGGGCGCGAAGTTGCCCTCGATGGCGATCTGGTTCTTGCGGCGCTCCCCCAAATCCGGGTACATGCCGGCCGGTGGATCGAAACGCATCACGCCAGACGACAGGAACGTGGTCACGTCCGTGGGGCGGAACTGCACCATCTGGGTACGGGTCTCCCCGTTCGGCCAGGTGATGGTGATCTGCGGGGCGAAGCCGTGGCCTTGCAGGTAGATGCGGTCGCCGTTGATGCGCAGCGGGCCGTTGACGGTCAGGGTGGCGCGATCCCATTCGTCCTGCGGCGCGTTGAGGTCGTCGGTGTAGGTCACGTCCGAGGAGAACTCGTTGGCTTGGCCGTTGTTGAGGTATTTCGCCTTGAAGTCTTGTGATTCGAAGCAGAAGGGGGTCAGGCCGGTGCCGTCGAAAAATGGCCCGGCGCGGAACACGTCGAAGTTGGCGGGCGAGGTGTTGCAGAACACGCGGGGCTGTTCGACGGGGATGGCGTTTTCGTGCTCGGAGTTGGTGATCACGATGGCCTGGCCCTCGTAAAACACCATGCGGCCTGCGGCGAAGGCGACGATCATGCCGACGATGCCGATGTGGAAGATCAGGTTCATCAACTCACGCGTGTAGCCGCGTTCCGCCGAGATGGAGAACACGCCCGCGCGGTCCTCGTCGGGTTGGTATTCGGCGACGTGCCAGCGCTTGAGCTTGTCGCGCACTTGCTTTGCGACGACCCCCTCGTCCCCCTCAACCACACCCTCCGTATGCATTGGCATGCGGGACAGGTAGCGCGGAGCGCGGGTCGGCTTGGCGTTGTAGGCCCGCCAGTGGTCCATGGAGCGCGGGATGATGCAGCCGATCAGGGAGATGACCAGCAACAGCACGATGGCAACAAACCAGGTGGAGTTGAAGACGTCGAAGAGCTGCAGGCGGTCGTAGATGGGCCCCATGGTGGGGTTGGCGCGCAGGTAGTCGTCGACAAGCGTTGCACTGACTTGGCGCTGCGGCAGCAGAGCGCCCGGCACGGACGCGAGCGCGAGGATGAACAGCAGCATCAGCGCGGTGCGCATGCTGGTGAGCCAGTGCCACGACTTGCGCAGCCAGGTTTGTGCCGTCTTCATTTAGATGATCGTCCCTCCGAAACCGTCGACGAGTTGGCGCGACCAACCGACGAACGCATCCCATGCGCCGGTGAGCAGCATGATGCCGACTGCGATCATGGCGATGCCGCCGGCGATCTGGATGGCGCGCGAGTGCTTGCTTAAGAAGTCGATGGAGCGCACAGCTTTCGACGAGCCGAGCGCGACCAACAAAAATGGCAACCCAAGGCCGAGGCAGTACGCGATGACGAGCAACACGCCGCGAGCCGCGGTGAGGCCCTGGGTGCCAACCGACACCGAGATGATCGACGCCAACGTCGGCCCCAAACACGGCGTCCACCCCAGCGCGAACACACCGCCGAGCAGCGGCGCACCAAGGATCGTGGTCCACTTTTTGGGCTGCATGCGGGTGTCGTTTTGCAGCGCCGGCACCGCACCCATGAACACCAGGCCCATGAGGATGGTGACCACCCCGCCGATGCGGGTGAGCGTCTGGGCGTTGAGCGCGATCGCGCTGGCCGCGCCGAACACCGTGACCGTGGCCAGCAGGAACACAACCGTGAACCCGGCGACGAACAACGTAGCCGCACCGGCGACCGCCCAGTGTTTGCGGGCCACGCGCGGGCCTTTGTCGTCCATGGTCATCTCGCCGCCGACCACGCCGGTCAGATACGAGATGTAGCCCGGCACCAGCGGGATCACGCACGGGGATGCGAACGACACCAACCCGGCCAGCGCGGCAGCAAGCAGGCCGAACAGCAGTGGGCCGTCGGTGACGATGTCGGCAAGGCCCACCTAAGCCTCCCCGGCGAGACGGTCGACGACCTCGATCAAGTCATCCGCGGTCACCCCGCGCAGGAACACCGCGGCCGGACGGTGTTGCTTGTCCAGCACGATCGTGGTCGGGATCACCGAGGACGGCACGCCACCGAGCGATGCGGCGGTCTTAAACGGCGGGTCGTAGATGGACGGGTAGGTCACGCCGTTGTCTTTGACGAAGTCCCGGGCAATTTCCGCGTTGCTGTCGCGCACGTTGATGCCCAGCACGGTGCCCTGCCCGTTGGCCTGCAGGTGCTGCTGGATCTCCTCGAGGTCATCCACCTCCGCACGGCACGGCGCGCACCACTGGCCCCAGGCGTTGAGCACCACGATCTGGTTCTCAAAATCCGACAGTGCGATCGTCTGGTCTGGCTCCATGAGGGACTCGCCCTCAAAACCGACAAGGGGCTTGCGCTCCGCCTCGTCGTAGGTGATCTCCGTCTGGCCACCTGGGGAGTGGAACGAGAAGGTTCCGCCCTGGTCCGCCGACGAGCTCGAGCAGGCCGAAAGCGCCAGCGCCGCCGCGCAGCACGCAGTGGCGATAAGCTTCCGCTTCTTCGTCATGGTGTCTACCTAGATCTCCTGGGCTGGGGTGTTGTAGGCCCAGTCAACAACACGGCCACCTTCAAACACAAGTGACGTCACGCTGGCCAGGTCGCACTGGCGGCTCATGTGCGCCAGCGTCTTACCCTGCACCTGGCGCTGCACCATGACAATGGGCAGCTGGTGGCTGACCATGACGGCCTCGTGGCCTTCGGCGATGTCGCGGGCGTCGATCACGGCGTCCCACATGCGCTCCAAGATGGCGTCGTAGGACTCGCCCCAGCTCGGTTTGAACGGGTTGGTCATGTGGCGCCAGCGGATCGGATTGGCCAACTGGGTGCGCCAGCCCTTGGTGCGCAGGCCCTCAAAGGTGTTGCCAGCCTCAAGGATGTCCTCGCGCGTCTGGATCTCGCAGCCAGTCACCTCCGCGATCGGCTGTGCGGTTTCCTGCGCGCGCTCGAGCGGGCTCGCCGCCAGGTACGTCACGTCGCGGCCCTCAAAGAACTTCGAGGTGACCAGCGCCATGGACTTGCCTCGCGACGACAAGTGGTAGCCCGGCATCCGCCCGTAGAGGATCTTCTTCGGGTTGTAGACCTCCCCGTGGCGTACCAGGTGCACAATCGTCCGGGACTGCCCGCCCGGGTTCAACGCGTCGCTCACTCCGGCGCCACCGCCTGGGCGGCTGCCTTCGCCGCGGCACCGAGGGCGTCCTCGATGCGGCCGAAGTCCTCGTCGGTCAGCGCGGTGGAGACGAACCAGGTCTCGAACGCGCTCGGCGGTGCGTACACGCCAGCGTCCAGCAGGGCGTGGAAGAACGGTGCGTAACGGAACGTGTCCGCTGCCTGCATGTCGGCGAAGTTGCGGCCCTCGCCCTCAGCAAAACGCACGGACAGCATGGTCGCGGCGCGCTGGATGTGGTGGGCGACGCCTTCACGGATGAGGGCGTCGTGAAGCAGCTGCGCGAGCGTATCCGCGTTGCGGTTCAGCGTCGGGTAAATGTTCTCGTTGGCCAGACGCAGCGATGCCAGGCCGGACGCCATGGCAACCGGGTTACCGGACAGGGTGCCTGCCTGGTAGACGGGGCCGTTCGGCGCGAGCTTCTCCATAATGTCGCGGCGACCACCGAACGCGGCTGCCGGCAGGCCGCCGGAGATGACCTTGCCAAAGGTGGTCAGGTCGCCGGCGACGTTATCCACGCCGTACCAACCGGAGTAGGACGTGCGGAAGCCGGTCATCACTTCGTCGAGAATGAGCAGCGCGCCGTTAAGGTGTGCGACCTCCTTGAGCTTCGCGTTGAAGTCGTTCTGCGGCGCGACGGTGCCCATGTTGCCGGCGGCGGCCTCGGTGATGATCGCCGCGATCTGACCCTCGTTCTCACGGAAGGCGCGCTCGACGGCCTCGATGTCGTTGTACGGCACGACGATGGTGTCCGCAGCCTGCGCACCGGTTACACCCGGCGAATCCGGCAGGGAGAACGTTGCAATGCCGGAGCCCGCAGACGCCAACAGCGCGTCGACGTGGCCGTGGTAGCAGCCCTCGAACTTCAGAATCTTCGGACGGCCGGTGAAGCCGCGGGCGAGGCGCACAGCAGACATGGTGGCCTCGGTGCCGGAGTTGACCATGCGCACCTCATCCACGGACGTGCGGGAGACGATGTGCTCGGCGATCTCCACCTCAGCCTCCGTCGGCGCACCGAAGCTCAGGCCGTTAACCAGGGCCTTCTCTACCGCCTCGATGATCTCCGGGTGGGCATTGCCGTGCACCATCGGGCCCCAGGAACAGACGAGGTCGACGTACTTGTTGCCGTCGACGTCGATAAGTTGCGAGCCATGCGCACTCTGGATGAAGCGAGTCTGGCCGCCAACCGAGCCAAACCCGCGCACAGGCGAGTTCACCCCGCCCGGTGTGAAACGTTGCGCGCGCTCGAACAATTCGGCCGAACGCTGCGTATTGCCTGAAGTCGGGTTCTGGGAAGTCATGGTTGTCTATCGTAGGCCATATGAAAATTGCGTTTTTAGGCCTTGGCCGTATGGGAACTGAGCTCGCGCTCAAGCTTGTCGACGACCACTCGCTGACCGTGTGGAACCGCACCGCCGAAAAGACCACTCCCCTGGTCGAACGTGGCGCGCGTGCCGCCGACACTCCGGAGGAGGCCGTCAAGGGCGCGGATCTTGTCATTACGTCGTTGTTCGGCCCGGACACCGTCCGTGAGGTTGTCATCGAACCTGCCCTCATCCCCGAGGGTGCGACCTGGGCCGACTCCACCACCATCTCCCCGGAGGATGCCGCCGAGTTCGCCGCTGCTGTCCCCGGCTACGTCCACACCCCGGTGGTCGGCTCGCTGCCGCCCGCCCGCGCAGGCAAGTTGGGCGTCTACGTCGGCGGAGCCGATGCTTCTCGACGATCCACCGTCGCCGACGTCGTCACCCCCTGGGCCGCCGCCAACCCGGAGCGTTTGAAGGTTGTCGACACCGCCCCAGCCGCCGCCACCGGCAAACTGCTGGCCAACCTGGCCCTGGCCGTCACCATCCAGGGCTTCAAGGAGGCGTTGGCTTTGGGCGAGTCACAGGGTCTCGCGCCGGAGCAGGTCGTGGACATGCTCGGCTCCACCGGCCTGGAGTTCATCGTGAACATGAAGAGCCCATTCCTGTTGGGCGAGCGCTCCACCTCGCCTGGCGACTTCACCGCCGACGCCATCGCCAAGGACGCCCGCCTCATGCTGGCCACCGCCGACAAGGACCTGCCGGCCGTCGCCGCAGCGCTTGCCTCCCTGGAGGAGCAGCAGGAGGCCGGCCGCGGCGACGAGGACTTCTCCACCGTCGTGGTCAACCGGTAGGGGTTCACCTGCTCTCCGTCGCCCTCGCCCCTGCCCTTGCCCTGCCTCTGTCCTTGCTCCGCCCCTCGCCCCTGCCCTTTAAGTGAAGAAAGTTCCCGCTCAGGGAACTTTCTTCACCCCGACAGGCAAGAAGATTCACTTTCCCCAGGGAAGACGGCAACCAGAACGAAAATAGTTCCACGCCCCAACCGGGAGCGTGGAACTATTTTGCGTTGGCGACCATTTTCGCTACTTGCCTGCCTCGAGCTCGTTGCCCACGGCCTCGACGGCGCGCCCTTTCTTCTTCGACTGGTTGCGGAAGATACCGAAAAACACCACGACCAACAGCGCAATTGCAACCCAGTTGGCTACCTTGGCGTACTGATCCAGGACCTCCACGACCGGCTCACCGATCCACCAGCCCAGTCCAAGGTAGAGGAACGACCAGAGGGTTTTGGAGATGAAGTTCAGCACCATGAACTTCCACAACGGCATGCCCGAAATACCCATGAACACGAACACCACAAATGCGATCGGCAACGGAATGGGCACGTACGCCAGGAAGATGCCGATCCAGCCGAGTTTGATCGCCCACCCTTCCACGCGTGCGATGTTCTTCGCCGCACGTTTGGAGTTCGCCGCCTGCACCTCCAGGATGCCGCGACCCCAGAGTTTGCCGGCCCACCAGTAGATCCAGTCGAACTTGATATTCACCAAGGACCCGATGAGCAGGTAGATCAGCCAGTGGGGCGCCTCCCCCACCGCGGCGAGCGCACCGGTGGAGGCTGCGCCGACGCGTGAGCCGGTCAGTGCCAGCAGGACCGGCGGGTGCAGGCCGAGCAGCCATGCACGCAGCGGGATCATTGCCAGGCCGAAGATGCCGACGAAGCCAAACCAGGCCAGGCACCAGTAGTCGGCTTTGGTGGGCTTGCCGTTCCAGGGCAGGCCTTCTTCTTCCCACCATTCCTTCTCGGCGGGTTCGGTGGGTGCCGCGGCACCAGCAGCGCCGGCAGCTTCGGCGGCTTCGGTGGGTTCGGCGGCATCGCGCTCGTTGGCGTGTTCTTCCATAGGTGATCAACCTAGCGGAGAACCCGCATTTGACCCTAGCCACGCATCGCCCATCGGTGCTAGCATTTTGACAGCACAATTTGGATCGTAAGGAGGCAGCATGGGCGCTATCCAAAAAAGCAAAGCGACGCGCATCACGCGTCGGGCTGAGACCACGGTCGCTGAAAAGCCAGAGAAGACCGTAACGTTGACTATCCGTGGCGTCGACGAGAGAGTGCGCCACAAGATCAAACTTCAGGCCAGTATGAATGGACGGTCTATGGAGGCAGAGGTACGTCATATTCTGGAAGAAGCAGTCCGACCTGTAAAGGCTGGCTTGGAGCTTTTCGAGCTCTCCCAAGAGGTGGGAGGTATGGATGACCTCGCCGGTGTTATGGATGAAATGGTCACTGCCCGTCGCGGCGGTCAGTCATGATCATCCTTGATACGAACGTTGTTTCAGAGCTTTGCCGGAAGGCTCCGCACGAAAACGTCAGACGATGGGCAGCCACCACAGACCCGAAGCAGTGCATTACTTCCATTACAGTCGGCGAGATTGTCCGAGGTGTACGGAGTTTGCCGTCGGGTGCCCGACGGAACGAAATTCAGCACGTTGTCTTCTGGCAATTGTCTAATTTCGAGCAGCGCAACGGTGTCCTCGCTTTTGATACAGACGCTGCCTGGGCGTTCGGCGAAATCGTCGTGGAGCGAAAAAGGATGGGACGCCCGATCCATGACGCCGATGCGATGATCGCCGCGATTTGTCGCGTCCACGATGCCCCGCTTGCCACCCGCAACCTCAAGGACTTTGAGGGCACGGATGTTACGCTCGTCGACCCCTGGGAAGGCGCCTAAAGCAGTTGCTTGGCGACGACACGCGCGTCCGCCACAACCGCCGGCACACCCACGCCACTCGCCCAGGCGCCAGTGACTGAGATGCCGTCCACCTTGTCGATGATGTTTCGGACGTTGGCCACGGTGGCGAGGTGGTGTTCGTCGAAACGCGGCAAGCCCCCGAACCAGCGGTGGACGAAGATCTCTTCCAAGCCGGCTTCGCGGCCGTCGAAACCGGTGATGGTTTTCAGGTCGTCGAGCGCCCAGTCCACCAGGTCGTCTTCGGTGGCGGTCAGGGCGATGTTGTCGCCGAAGCGGCCGAAGCTTGCGCGCACGATGGCGCCGCCACGTTCGGCGAGGTGCGGCCACTTGCGGGAGGAGAAGGTGAACGCCTTTGCCTTCACGTCGTCGGCACCGGTGGCGACGAGCACGCCCGAGTTCTGTGGCAGGCCCTCGTCGGTGGCAAACCGCATGCCGACGACTGCCGAGTTGGCCAACTTCACCGACTGGAGCTCCTGTGCCGCCTCTGGGACGACTTCCTTGAGCAGCAGCGCTGCGGTTGGTGCGGGTACGGCGAGGATGATGTGGTCGTAGATGGTGTCCTCGCCGCCCTTGAGGCGGAAGCCCTCGCCCTCACGGTGAATCTCCGAGACGAACGCGTCGATGTAGATGTCGGCTCCGGACTGTTCGGCGAGGGCTTCGTAGAGTTCGTGGTAGCCGTCGCGGAACGTGTTAAAGACCGCGCCCTGGCCGGTGGGCAGCTCCGCGCGAGAGCGCTCCAGGTTGGCCACGGCGGTGGACAGGTGCACCTTGCCGTCGCCGGCTTCAGCGAGGCGGTCGAGCTCTTCTGCCAGTTGCGGGATGGTGGCGCGAACGCCCAGGTCATCGGCGGTACAGGAGTAGACCCCACCAAGCAGAGACGACAGGATGACGTCGACGACTTCGTCGCCGTAGCGCTCGCGCACGAGTTTGCCGACGTTCATGTCGCCGTCGGTGTCCCAGGTGAAACCTTCGCGGTTAGCTTCGTCGTCGATACGCGCTGCGGTTTCGGCGCTGACCAAGTGCGCAACCGTTTCGGAGGTAGACGGGATGCCCATCACGCCGCCGGTAGGCAGACCGCGGGCCTCGCCATTGGACCAGATCAGGGAGCGCAACCCGGACGGCTCGACGAGCGAATCACCAAGACCCAACTCGGTGAAGAACTCGACCGCGTCCTTGCGGCGCGCCAGGAACGCCTCGGCGCCCATATCGGTCGGGCCGGCTTCGAACGCGACGGTGTAGAGCTTGCCGCCGATGCGGTCAGTGGCTTCGTAAACGTCGACTTTCGCATCAGCATTACGAAGCTCGAACGCTGCAGTCAGACCGGCAAGGCCTGCGCCGATAATGGCGATGTTCATTAAATCTCCTCGTGGATGATGCGCACTGCCTCAGTGATGGCGTCCGCATCGGTGGTCGGCAGTACGCCGTGGCCCAGGTTGAAGATGTGTCCGGTGGCGTCGCCAGCTTCGACTGCCCGGGCGGCCTCACCCTTGATGCGGGTAATCTCCTCGCGCACCACGTCGGTGCCGGCGAACAGCAACGCCGGATCCAGGTTGCCCTGCAGCACGCGCGGGGAGGCGAAACGCTTCGCGGCGGTGTCCAGCGGCACGCGCCAGTCCACACCCATCACCTCGCTGCCAGCCTCAGACATGGCGCCGAGCAGCTCGCCGGTGGCCACACCGAAGTGGATGCGCGGGATCTCTCCCGCCACTGAATCCAGGATTTCAACCGAGTACGGCAGGACAAACTCGCGGTAGTCGGCTTCGGTGAGGAAGCCTGCCCAGGAGTCGAAGAGTTGCATCGCGTCGATGCCGGCCTCGACCTGCATGCGGAGGAACTCGGTGATCGTTGGCACGAGGCGGCGCATGAGCGCGTGCCAGGTTTCCGGATCGCCGTGCATCATCGCCTTGGTCTTCTCGTGGTTCTTGCTCGGCCCGCCTTCGATGAGGTAGCTGGCCAGAGTGAACGGCGCGCCTACGAAGCCGATGAGGGCCTGGGTGTCGCTCAGTTCGTCGAGAATAATGCGGATGCCCTCGGCGACTTCCTCGACGGTGTGATCCAGGATCGGAAGGTTGTCCACGTCCGCGCGAGAGCGAATCGGAGCGTCCAGCACCGGGCCCGTACCCGGCACGATCTCCACCCCAACACCCGCTGCCTTCAGCGGCACCACAATGTCAGAGAACAAGATCGCCGCGTCCATGTCGTGGCGGCGCACCGGCTGCAGCGTGATCTCTGCGAGTAGTTCCGGCATGAAGCACGAATCCAGCATTGCAATGCCTTCTCGCACCTTGCGGTACTCCGGCAAGGAACGGCCGGCTTGGCGCATGAACCACACCGGGGTGCGGGACGGAGTGCGGCCATAGGCGGCCTCAAGGAACGGAGCGTTAACAAGGTCGCGTCTAGTCATAGTGCCTTAGCCTACCTGCGAAAAGCCTAGATCTTGAACCGGCGTGCCCGGCGCGACTTCGCCTCGATGAACAGGGAGCTGCCCAGCATGAGCAGTGTCGCACCGACGGGTGGCAGCGCTCCAGCTGCGGCGAGGACGACTGCGGTGGCGTTATACGCAACGGCGAAGGCGAGGTTGCTGTTGGCGATGCGTTTAACGCGTTGGGCGTGCTCGATGAGTTGGGGCACGGACATGACGTCTTCGCGGATGAGAACGACTTCGGCGTCGTCGCTCCAGCGTGGCTCTTTGGTGCCGGCGAGGTCGTCTTCGGCGAAGAGGATGCCGGAGTCGGCGACGCGCAGGGTGGGCAGGACGGAGGCGTCGCCAACCATGGCAACGTTGGAACCTTGTGTGTGCAGTGCACGCACAGCATGGGGTTTGTCCAGTCCGTGAATGCCGGCAAGCACTTGGGAGATGCCGAGGAAGTCAGCGAACCGGCGCGCCACCGGGTAGGTGTCGCGGGTGAGCATGACGGTTTCCACGCCCATGGATTCCAGGCGGTCGATGGCCTGGATGGCGTCGTCTTTAGCGGGGTCGTACAGCGTGATCACGCCGCGGTCACGTCCACCCCACCGCACGACGACGGGTGTGCCGCCAGTCGTGGCGGCGACGGAGAGTTTGCCGTGGAGTTGCGACAGGTTCGTCGGGCGCCACAGCGATGCCGCAAACGTTTCGGAGCGTGCGTTTTCACCAGTGCCCCACGTTGCGGTAATTGGTCCACCGAACTCGCCGTCGGGTGAGAAGGTGTCACCGTTGGCTTCGATCCAGTCTGGGATGCGTGGGTCGCCGGAGCGGGCGTCGCGTGCTCCTCGTGCTGCTTTCACGATTGCTTTGGAGGCCGGGTGGTCCGAGTCGGCAGACAGGACGCCGGCGATGCGCAGCACCAGTTCAGTGCTTTCGCCACGTACTGCGGTGACGGTTTCCACATGCATTTCCGGTTTGACCAGGGTGCCCACACGGTTGAAGACGACCATGTCGGTGTCGGCCAGGGTGCGAAGCGCGTTGCCGTCGCGCACAAGCATGCCGTGGCGCACGGCGGAGTCGAGGCCTTGGCGCATGGCGAGTGCAGGTGAAATGGCCAAACTCACGGGTGCGACGACGACCAGGATGGCCAGCGACGTCGCAGCGGCCGTGTTGATGTTGCCGTTAAACAGCAGCCAGAGTCCGAAGTTGAGCACCGCGATGACATAGGCGGTTGGGATCAGCAGGCCCGCGGAGCGAGTCGAGACCATGGTGGCTGCGTTTTGGTGACGTGAGGCGTCGTCAAGCCAGCGCTGCACCGCCGCAAGCAGTGTGGTGTGGCCGACGCGCGCGGCGCGGACTTTGATCTCGCCCGAGGTGAGCACCGAGCCGGCGGTGACAATCGAGCCGACTTTGAGGACTTCGTCGCGGTGCGTATCGACGAGCTCCCCACCAATCCGGCCGGAACCACCAACCACTTCCCCATCGACTGGGATGATGTGGCCTGCGGTGAGCGTGACGTCGTCGCCACGCCTGATCTCTGTTGCAGGCAACTCTTCGGGGCTGGGTGTGCCGCGTTTGTCGCGGTGATCCACGTTGTAGACGTCCTCGGTGCCGGGCCTGCGGGATTCGAGTTCCTCGCGCAGATCGGTGCGCACCTGCATGGAGAAGTACCTGCCGAATAGCAGCAGCGTGGTCACGGTGCAGGACACTTCGAAATACAGCTCGGGGCTGTCTGACATGCGCAGTGGCATCCAGCTGCCGGTGGTGGTGTAGCCGATGTCGCCGACGCTGGTAAACAGCAGCATGGCAAACGACCACACATAGGAGGCCAGGATGGCGATCGAACTGGCACCGTCTAGCGCCGAAATACCGCGACGCACGCCGCCTGCCATGGCGCGGTGGAACGGGGATGCGCACCACAGCGCCACCGGGGTGGCCAGCGCGAAGCACACCCACTGCCAGCCCGGGAAGTCCAGCGACGGGATGTAGGTGAGTAGCAGCACCGGGATGGTCAGCAGCACCGCCACCACAAGGCGCGTCGGTGTGACTAGGTCGCGGGCGGTAAACAGCACGTCGCCTTCACGCCGGGAGCGCCGCGACACCGGACGCACAAACCCTTGCGCACGGGCGATCAGGTTCGCCTCTTCGTTACGACGATGCTTCGCCCGGCGCGGCATCGGGTGTTCCTGCCAGTAGCGGCCGTGTGCGCGACGCTGCAGGGTCGAGTCGGTCACGGTTGCGGTGACGCCGAAGCGTTCGATGGTGTCGGTGAGCTCCACAAGCGGCGTACTTGCCGGTGCGGTGACCCACGCCATCTTCGTCGGGTACACCAAGCGCGCCGACACACCTGGCAGCGCCTCAAGTGCTTCGGCGATGTCGGTCAGTTGGGGCCCGTCCTCAATGCCCTCCAGCTCGAAGGCGTAGGAGGCGTTGGGGCGGACAAGTTCCCCGTCCAGATCCCACGTCGCAGTGCCCGGGTCAATGCCTGCTTGGCGTGCGGCGTGGCGGGCTTCCTCGATGCAATTGTCCAGGTGTTCGTGGTTGCTCACTTACGCAACTCCCCTCCACAGGTCGCCACTTCGCGTATCGACGAACACATTCGCCGCCGGCCGGAACATCCCAAACAGGGCTGCGACAAGCAGGACAACCACCACGATGGAGGCCCAGCCAGCCACGCCGATGAAGAAGCCGGCAACGTTGAGGAACACAGTTGCCCCAATGCCTGCGGCTGCAATCCTTCGCGCAGTCTTCGACCCTTTATGGAAGTAGGCCGCACTCATCGACAGCAGGATGGCCAAGGCGATGTTGCCCCACGCCAAGATGCGTAGATTGAACCGGAAACGTTCGATCAATGCTTCGTCGGCACCTTCGATCATCCAGGTATCCGGCAGCCGGTCAGGCACGCCCTTGACCAGGGTCATCAGCCCGATGACGATCATCAACACCGCACTGGCAACCACCAGGTAGTAGGCGGTACGTAGCGGTCGGGGCCACTGCTCGGTGGCCTCGCCGCTGTACCTACGGTTCTTGTCATTCGGGTCTGAGACCATCGTGGGGAACATGCCTGCCATTGGGGACCTACTGTTCCTTCTCTGTCTTGGACGCGTCTTTCTTCGACGCATCCTTCTTGGGCGCTACCCAGTTCACGGCGTCTTTGTCCGTGGAGTAGATGATGCCCAGAATGCCGGCCACACCCAGAATGATTTGGACGACACCGTCGATGCCGTAGAACACCACCGGTATGGCGGTGGAGGCGGGCTGCATCATGAACAGCGTGATCATGCGGAGGGCGAAGAACACCCCGAAGATCTGCAGCAGCCGGTACGCGTTGCCAGCCTGGGAGCTTTTGTTCCGCACGGCGCGCAGCGCGAACACGAACAACAGCAGCACACCCAACTGGATGAGTGTCATGAGGATCAGGGATCCGTAGACGCCCATGTTGATTAGGCCGTCCGAGATTTCCTCGCCACGCTGCTTAGCTTGTTGCTTGGCGGCGTCCCGCAGCGCGGACGGGTCGACGAACGCGAATACGACGGAGAGAATCTGGTGGATTAACTCGCCTGCGATCATCACTGCCCAGCACCGCAGCATCAACTGCACGGCCTCCGGCGGGCCGCCCGGCGTCTTCTTGTCCACGGCGCTGGCGTCGACGTGGCTGGGGCTCTTCGGGTTGAGTGGCGGGAGGCTAACCATTGAGCTGCTTTGCTGCTTCGATGGCGTAGTAGGTCAGAATCTGGTCCGCACCAGCGCGTTTAATGGATACCAGCGACTCCATCATGGTCTCTTCGAAGTCGATCCAACCGTTCACGCCTGCTGCCTTGAGCATCGCGTACTCGCCGGAGACCTGGTAGGCCGCCACCGGCACTGGTGACATTTCTGCCACCTTGGCCAGCACGTCAAGGTACGGCAAGGCCGGCTTGACCATGACAATGTCTGCGCCTTCGGCGATGTCCAGTTCGGTCTCCAGAAGGGATTCACGCACGTTTGCGGGATCCTGTTGGTAGGTGCGGCGATCGCCCTTCAGCGACGAGCCGACAGCATCGCGGAACGGACCAAAGAACTTGGAGGCATACTTCGCGGAGTACGCCATGATGATGACGTCCTCAAAGCCCTCGCGGTCGAGTGCCTTACGGATCTCGCCGATCTGGCCGTCCATCATGCCGGACGGGCTGACCATGTGTGCGCCAGCGCGCGCCTGGGACAGGGCGAGGTCGCAGTAGATTTCAACCGTCTTGTCGTTGTCCACGATCTCGTTGCCGTGTGCATCGGTACGCAGCACACCACAGTGGCCGTGATCGGTGAACTCATCAAGGCACGTATCGGAGATGATGACCAGGTCGTCGCCGAATTCGTCGCGAAGCGCCTTGATCCCGCGGTTCAAAATGCCATCTTCCGCGACACCGATGGAGCCTGTGGCGTCCTTATCCGCTTCAAGCGGCACACCAAACAGGTCGATCGCCCGCACACCAGCTTCAAGCGCCTCGTGGCAAATTGCCTTCAGGGAATCCTCGGTGTGCTGGTACACCCCCGGCATGGAGGCAATCTCGCGCGGCGCATCAAGGCCGTCTGCGATAAACAGCGGGAGGATGAAGTCGGCCGGGTGCAGCCTCGTCTCCGCCGTCAGGGTGCGCAATGCGGGGTTCTGCCGCAAGCGCCGTGGTCGTCGGGTGAGCTCAAAATCTGCCATGCGCCACATCTTAGAACGTCACCCGACACGACCCCAGCCGTGCTAGTTGCTCGCTGCCGACTTCCGGCGCTTCTTGCGCGGAGGCGGCAACTGCCCAGCCGCACGCAGACCAGCAACGTGCTCTGCCAAGGCGTCAATGAGCGACGGGATATCGGCGACCTCCGGGACGACGTCCACACGCAAGCCCTGCTCGCGGGCTTCCGCCTCCGTCACCGGGCCAATGCAGGCGATGATGGTGCGCGCGTGCGGCTTGCCGGCAATACCCACAAGGTTCTTCACCGTCGACGGGGAGGTGAAGCACACGGCGTCGAACCCGCCGGTCTTGATCATGTCGCGCGTCTCCGGTGGTGGCGGAGCAGCACGCACGGTGCGGTAGGCGACAACGTCGTCGACCTCCCACCCCTTGGCCTCCAGGCCATCGACCAGGACGTCGGAGCCCAGGTCCGCGCGCGGCAGCAGCACACGGCCAACCGGGTCGATATCCTCGACATACTCCGGGAAGATCTCCGCCAGACCAGCAGCGTTCTGCTTTGTACGGTGCGGGATCAGCTCCGGGTACATGCCACGGGCACGCAGCGCATCAGCGGTCTTCTGCCCCACCGCACCCAGGTGCACGCCGGCAAACGAGCGGGCGTCCAGGCCAAGCTCCTCGAACTTGTCCCACACCGCATCAACGGCATTAACAGAGGTAAACAGCACCCAGCGGTAGCGTCCCTCCACAATGCCCTTGATCGCGCGGTCCATCTGTGCCGGGTTGCGCGGCGGCTCAAGCGAAATCGTCGGCACCGACTGCGGGATCGCCCCGTACTGCGTCAGGCGGGCGTTCATCGGGCCAGCCTGTTCCTTGGCGCGCGGCACAAGCACGCGCCAGCCATACAACGGCCGGTTTTCCCACCAGGAGTACTTCGAGCGGTCGTCCGCAACAGTGCCAAGCGTAACGACGAGCGCACCCGACAGATCCGCATCCAACTTGCCCACCGTCTGCAACGTGGCATCAAACGTGCGCTGCAGACGCGTCGTTCCGTTCGTCGTAATCGTCACCGGAGTGGCGCCTTGGAAACCGCGCTCCATAAGCGCTTCTGCCATCTCCGCGAGGTGCTCCTGGGTGGCCTGGAACACCAACGGTTGCGGCGCAGACGCCAACTGATCCCAGTCCACCGGACCGTTGGTCAGGTCAGCCTCGGTGTAGGTCGAACCCAACGCAATGCCAGCGAAGGACGGCACCGTCGACGGCAAGGACATGCCCGGCACCACGTGGAACTCCAGGCCAGCGTCTGCAACGGCGGAGATCTCCTCCATCACAGCATCACGGGTCAGCGGGTTGCCGGCGACCAGACGGATCACGTCACCGTCGCCTGCCTCGCCGTCCTCGATGGACTTCGCTGCCGCGTCGAGCGCCTCGCGCAGCTTCGGCACAATGCCCTCACCTGCCAGCTCATGCTCAGAAATTTCCGCCGCGGTTGGGTCTTCCGGCTTCGGCGGTTTACGGCGCGCACCCGCTGCTTTCGCGTCGGCGCACATCTGCTCGTAGACAGCTTTCGCCTCATCGAGCTTGGCCTGCGGCACTGGCAATGCTGAACCAACGAAGTTTCGGACCCCCGCCGACACTTCCGGATCGACGAGTGCGATAGCGTTAGCTTCCATCACCTCGCGGGCACGGACCGTGAGCAGTTCAGGGTTGCCCGGTCCGGCACCCACGAAGATCACCTTCCCCGGCTGGGGGGTGTGAGAGGGCAATGTCATAGAGGAATCTCTTCTAGGCACAAATAACATCCCCCACGCAGACGGATCCACTTAAGCGACCCGTTGCGCGGAGGGGTGTGAACGTATGGTATTTACACCATAAAAGGGATATGCCCCAGAACAAAACCACCGCTACTTCATAACGTCGGCGGCACCGCGTTCAAGCAACGCCTCAGCAGCGCGTCGACCGATCTCCTCCGGGTCCGTACCCTGGACATCTTCCACGAGGGAACGGGACCCATCCAGCGCAAACACACCGGCACGCAGCTCGATGCCGTTCTCCGTCGCACGCGCGGTTGCCGCCACCGGCGCGGTGCAGCCGGCCTCGAGTACGGCAAGTACGGTGCGCTCGGCGCGGGCCTCGGCGGTTGCGGTGTCGTCGATAAGTTTCGCGATTGCTTCGCGGCCAGCCGCATCGTCGACACGGCACTCGACCGCAAGTGCACCCTGGGCGGGCGCTGGGATGAACTCGTGCGGGTCGAAGATCTGGGTCGCCCGGTCGCCGTAGCCACCGCGCACCAAGCCTGCGTACGCGAGCATGATCGCGTCCAACTCGCCAGATTCGACGTAGCCCATGCGGCGCTCAATGTTGCCACGCAACGGACGAATGTCCAGGTCCGGACGCATCGCGCGCAGCTGGGAAATACGACGAGGTGCCGATGTGCCCACGCGGGCACCTTCCGGCAGCTCCGCCAGCGTCAGCCCATCGCGGGCGATGAGCGCCTCGCGGTTGTCCTCACGCTTGGGCACGATGAGATAGGAACGCGGCTCGTACGCCGTGGGCAAGTCCTTAAACGAGTGGACCGCAACATCCACCTCGCCATTAAACAGCGCGTCGCGCAGCGCGGAAGTGAACACACCGACGCCAATTCGCTCCACCGGCGCCTGCGACAGGTCGCCCGGGGTGACCACGATCTTCAACTCAGCCGGGTGGCCAACCGCGCCAAGGTCGTCGCGGACATGGCCCGCCTGTGTCGTCGCCAAGTGCGAACCACGAGTACCAATCTTCAACATTTACTTCTCCTTACCGCGCAGTTCCTCAGGCAGCGGGAGACGCTGCGCCTCCACCGACACCGCCGGCTGATCCAGCCCGAACAGTTCGGTCACTACCTCTTCCACACTCACTGTCTCCTGCGCCGCCGCAAGTTCCTTAATCTTCACCGTCGGCGCGTGCAGCAGCTTGTCCACGACCCTACGGACCGTGCGCTCAACCTGCTCAAAATCTTCCTCGCCCATCTCCGGAAGCCGGGTGCGAAGCTTCTGCAGCTCCTGGCCAGAGATCTCCGCAGCATTTCTGCGAAGCCTCGTCACCGCCGGGGCCACCCCACGCACCCGCTGCTCGGAGGAAAACAGTTTCACTTCCTCGTCGATAATCGCCTCTGCCTCGCGCAACGCACGGGAATCCTCGTTGGCCGTGTTACGCATCTGCTCGTGCAGATACTCGATGTTGACCAGGTGCACCCCGTCGATGTCAGTGACCGCGTCGTCGATATCGCGCGGCAACGACAGGTCCGCCAGCATCACCGGACCCGCAATGTCCTCCGGCGTAATGGTGAAGCCGTCAGCCGCCGTCGCGGACACCACAATGTCCACCCCACCCATCGCGTGCGAGCGGTCTTCAAAATCCACAACCTCCGCCGGCACGCCCGCCTCGCGGGAATGTCCAGCAAGGCGCTCGGCGCGGTCGCGCGTGCGGTTGGCAATCACCAACCCGTCAATGCCGCGCTTGCCCAGGTGCGTCGCCGCCAGCGAACTCATCGCGCCAGCCCCCAACACCAGAGCTTTCTTCCCCTTAAAGTCTTCAATCCTCATCAGCCCCATCGCCTCATCCAAGGCGGCGGTAACCATGGACGCGCCCGAGTCGTCGATAGTGGTCTCAGTGTGCACACGCTTGCCGGTATGCAGCGCCATCTGCGCCAACGAATGCAGATTCGGCCCCACCGTGCCACGCTCCGCCGCATCCACATACGCCGTACGCACCTGGCCGATGATCTGCTGCTCCCCCACAACCATCGAATCCAACCCCGACGCCACAGTAAACATGTGCTCCGCAGCAGCATCCGCGTACCGCACGTACAGGTAGCGACGCAGCTCCTCGATGCCCACCCCAGACACCTTCGTCAGCACCGTCAACACGTCCTCCACACCAGCGTGGAACGCGTTGGCCACCGCGTACACCTCGAGACGGTTGCAGGTGGAGATAATCATCGCCTCGGACAGCGAAGGCCGCTCAACAAGAGCCGCGGACGTCCCCTCCTGCAGCTCCGTATCCATGCTGAGACGTTCTAGTAGGGACACAGGTGCAGACCTATGCGACATCCCCACGACAAGAACACTCACAAAACCCTCCAGTCCGCGTTGGAAATCAAACTAAAGGATAGCCCCTTACGCGAGGAGCGCCGCCTCAAGGTCTGCGTTGTCCACTTCCCAGCAGGCAAACTCCTCGCCGTCAATCACGACAACCGGCACGCGATCGCCGTATTCGGCAGCGTTGTCGGGGTCCAGGTCGACGTCGACAAGCACTAGCTCCGCGCCACACTTCTCCACCACCGGAGCAATCTGCGCCGCCACCCGCTCGCACGAACCGCACGTGGACCGCACCATCAACTCCACCGTCTTCATCCGAACTCCTCTACATCGTGTCTGCGGCGCTCGCCGTTGTACGATTGCTCACGCTAACACCGCCACCGAAAGAGTCACGATTGCCATGTCAGAACAGCGGGAATTCCTTGCACAATGGTCAGTCTCTCAAGGAAACCTCCGCCGCTTCCTTGAGGACCTTGCACTGCCCCCGCTTGACGACGACGCCCAGCGCACCGCCGGCCAAGCCGCCGCAGCAGCCGCCGTCGAAGAAACCTTTGGCATCAACATTCAAGACTTCGCCCTCGGCGTCGACTCTGTCGGCGGCGCCTTCAAAACCGCGGGCCGCCAAAAAATCACCCAGCCGGACCCCGAAATTCCCCAGGACCTCGAGGCGGCGGCATTCTTCGACATCGACAACACCCTCATCCAGGGCTCGTCGCTAATCCTGCTCGCCCAAGGCCTGTTCAAGAAACGCTTCATCACCTTGCGCGAACTCGCCCCGGCCCTGTGGAAGCAGATCCGCTTCCGTGTCTCCGGATCCGAAAACGCCGACGACATCGCCGAAGGTCGCGAGCAGGCCCTTGCCGTGGTCAAAGGCAAACGTGTCGACGAGCTCAAGGAGGCCTGCCAGGAGATCGTCGACAAGCAGATGCTGAACAAGTCCTACTCGGACGTCATCGAACTGGCCTCCATGCACATCGCCGCCGGCCAGCAAGTCTGGCTCGTCTCCGCCACCCCGGTCCAGATCGGCCAGGCCCTGGCGGAGACCCTCGGGTTCACCGGCGCTTTGGGCACCGTCGCGGAAGAAGAGGACGGCAAGTTCACCGGCCGACTCGTCGGCGACATCCTCCACGGCCCCGGCAAGAAGCACGCCGTGGCCGCGCTGGCCGCGCTGCAGCAACTCGACCTGAAGCAGTGCACCGCCTACTCCGACAGCATCAACGACCTCCCCATGCTTGAGATGGTCGGCTCCCCCGTTGCCGTCAATCCGGACCGCGCGCTGCGTCGCCACGCAAAAGCCCAAGGCTGGGCCGTCCGCGACTACCGCTCCGTTCGCCGCGCCGTGCGCCTGTCCGCCCTGCCAGTATTGGGCGCTGCGGGAGCGTTCTCGCTGTGGCGCCTGTGGAACAAGCGGCAGGAAAGGACTCACCATGCCTGATGCGTTTGCCCTGCGCACCCCGCGGCTTGAGTTGTCGGTGCCGACAGATGCGGATATCGACGCCATCTTTGCCATCCACTCAGATCCCCGCACGTACGAGCACCGCCCCGAGCTGACAATGAAGACCCGCGATGAGGCTGTCGAGCTTGCGCGCTCGTGGCAGAACAATTGGGCTGAGCAGCAGTTGGGCTACTACACGGTACGCACCCTCGACGGCGCGACCATCGGCTTTACCGGGGTACGGCACAGCGAGGAAGCCGGCGAAGAAGTCCTGAACCTCTACTACCGTTTCGCACCAGAATCGCAAGGCCAGGGCTACGCCAAAGAAGCCGCGGCTGCCGCGATTGCCAGCGTCCGCGAGCGCTTCCCGTCATCGCCATCATCGACCCTGTGAATGAGGCATCGATTGGCCTAGCTTTGAGGCTCGGACTTGCGTATGTTCCCGGAGCGGGCGTCCCCGGCGACTACGAGGTGTACCGGCTTTCCTAGCTGGGAAAGCCGGCGTTGGTTCGGGCTGTGTGGCCTCAGCCGCGCCACGGCTCCAATGCCCTGATCGGGTACCGCTCATCAACGGTAAAGCGTTGGCACACCACCTGGGTGTTGTCGTCGATATCAAGCTCCCCGATGTACTCCACAAACTCTGGCGAGCGCCAATACTGCTCATGCCCAATGCGCCATTCGTTTGCGTCGGCGTAGCCCTCCCCCTCGGCGATGGCATGCTCGTCGCTCACGTCCGCCAACCGGTAAATCTGAACCTCAGTCGTGCGGATGACGCACACCACGTTGTCATGTGAGTCAAGGACGGCCTCGAGGGCACCCACTTCCTCATGCGGCTGATAGTCGTTGGGGTATTCAGCCAGCAAGGATGCTGTCGCAGTTTTCGTGCCGTCCAGGATGGCGTTGACAAGAGCGTCACGGAGCGGGCCTGGAAAGGCGAACTCGCCACGAGGCAACTCCGAAATGGGCTCTAAAGCATCCCGATTCATACGTTCATATTAGGCAGCGAGACTCACCGTCCTTGGTATCGCACTGTTATGCCTCGTAGTTTTGGGTTCCCGCAATCCTGGACAGTCGTTTTCCCTGGTCGTCTAGCTCTGTGTTTGTGGAACCAGACGATG
>NZ_KV821372.1:0-18023 GCF_001815635.1 Corynebacterium sp. HMSC075D04 | reverse complement strand
TGGTGCCGCTTCCCGAATGGACGCGTATCCAATCTGGTGGAGGCGATGAGGTCACGCTCACGCTGACTGATGGCACGACGATGACAGGTGCGGAGTTTCTCGCGCAGCAATTCGGCGACGAGCTGGAAGTCGCGGCGTTTCACCCGACCGAGGGTGCAGTCAACCTGTATCGCACGCAGCGGTTTGCAAATAGTAAGCAGCGCGCGTTGGCATCGATGATGTCGCCAACCTGTCCGGTGCCCGATTGTCGGCATGGGGCTGACAACTGCGAAATGCACCACATCCAAGCCTGGCGCCATGGCGGGGAGACCAACCTGGCCAACCTCGTGCCACTGTGTCGGTTCCATAACGGGCGCAACGACGATGACCCGCGTGAAAACCGCTACGGGCGAATACAGATCCGAGATGGGATACCGGTGTGGGTATCGCCGGGAGGGTCGGTCGTCGAGAAGCATCCGCCCGGAGCCATGCAACAACTCTTCACATAACGAAAAAGCCCGCCAAAAAAGCGGGCCAATCGTCGTGCCGAAATTACTCGGAAGCTTCCTCACCAGCCTCAGAAGACTCAGCGCCAGCCTCAGCGCCGCCCTCCTCAGCAGCCTCAGCCTCAGCCTCGAGGTCCTCATCAACCTGCTCGAAGGTGATGTTGACAAGCAAGTTCTCCGGATCGGTGATCAGCTCCGCACCCGCCGGCAGCTCGAGATCGCCAGCGGTGATCTGGTCGCCGATCTCCTTGCCCTCGATGGAAACGGTGATCTCGTCCGGGATAGACAGAGCGTCGATCTCGATCTCGACAACGTCGGCTTCCTGGAACACAACAGCGCCCGGAGCAGCCTCGCCCTCGGTGACAACCGGAACCTCGACGGTAACCTTCTCGCCACGCTTAATGCCGAACAGGTCAATGTGGTCGATCTCGAGGGTCAGAACGTTCTGGTCGACGTGCTTGACCATGGCGAGCAGCTTCTCACCGTCGAGCTCAAGCTCGACGATGGCGTTGGTGCCGTCGTTACGCACGATCGCGGTCATCTCAATGCGGTCAACCGCAAAGTGGATGTTCTCGATGCCCTTTTCGTACAGGACACCCGGGATCTTGCCATCGCGACGCAGACGACGTGCGGAGCCCTTGCCAAACTCCTCGCGACGCTCACCCTTGATAACGGTTGGGGTAATAGCCATGTTGTACTCCTTCGGTTGGAAGGGCCACAGGCTTTGCCTGCGACCACTTAACGGATTGTGCTCGTCGAGTGATCGCATAGTGGATCTTCATCGCGTCGATAACGGCCCGAAAGCCCTCGCCGAGACTGCTACAGGCTACCAGCCGACTTTTCCCACACAAAATGCCCCGCCGCCTGGGCGTCCTCATGATCATGTCCAAGCGGGATGCCGGTGCGATCACGCACAAGCAGCGTAACGACGAACCCCGTCAACGTCGCCGCCATCAAATACACCGTAATCGCCGCCGTACCACCAGTAGCCTCACGCAACGCAGCCGCAATCGTTGGAGCAAACGCACCACCAAGAATTGCACCCAACGCGTACGAAATCGACGCCCCGGACGCCCGGACCGAAGCCGGGAAAAGCTCCGCGTAGAAAGCGCCAATCTCGCCGTACGTCAGGCCCAGGCCAACGGTGAGGAAAATCAACGCCGCGGTGATCTTTGCAATCGAACCCGTATCGACGAGCGGGAACAACACCGCAACACCCGCCGCCTGAACCACAAACCCGATCGCAAGCGTGCGCTTACGCCCGATGTAGTCCGAGACCCACCCGGAGAACGCGGTAGTGAACAACCACACCGCAGCCGATGCAGTGACAGCCCAGAGAATGTCCCCGCGTGAAAGCCCAATGCCGGTGGGGTCGGTGACGTAGTTCTGGATGTAGCCGCCGGTTGTCATGTAACCGACGGCGCCGTTGGCGGCGAAGATCAGGGCGGCTGCGAGGACAACTCCCGCGTGAGATTTGAACAGGCCGCTGATGGGGCTGCGGGTGCCGGTCTCGCGCATCTCCTCGACGACGGGCGATTCTTCGACGCCGGTGCGGATCCACCAGCCGAGGAACGTCAGCGCGATGGACAGCAGGAAGGGAATGCGCCAGCCCCATTCGACGAAGGCGTCACCGGGGGCGACGGCGGTCATCAGGGCGAGCATGCCGGAGGACATGAGCAGGCCAGCGGGAACACCGACCTGGGGGCCGGCGCCGTAAAGGCCGCGTTTGTTCACAGGGGCATGTTCGACGGCGAGGAGGACTGCGGAGCCCCATTCGCCGCCGGCCGATGTGCCCTGCAGGATGCGCAGGAGAATCAGTGCGGCGGGGGCAAGCCAACCGATGGTGTCGTAGGTGGGCAGCAGGCCGATAAGCGTGGTGGCGGTGCCCATGGTGAACAGGGTGATCATGAGCACGCCGCGGCGCCCGAATCGGTCGGCGTAGTGGCCAGCAAGCACCGCACCGAGCGGGCGGAACAGGAAGGACAAGCCGACGGTGAGGAAGCTCACGATCGTCGCCGCAGCAGGTCCGAGGGGACCGAACATGGTCTGGTTAAACACCAAACCGGCGACGGCGGCGTAGAGGAAGTAGTCGTACCACTCGATGGCTGTGCCGATGGTGGTCGCCGCGATCACGCGGCGGCGCTCACTACGCACGGTCCCATGCTTTCAGGAAGGCGTCGGTTTCGGCTGAGTTGGTGACGGTGACGCGGATACCTTCCGGGAAAGAACGCACCAGCACGCCCTCTGCCGCTAGCCGGTCAGCTTTTTCACGCGGGAAATCCGGCAGCCAGATGAAGTTGGCTTGGGATTCGGGGAGGTTGAGTGCGGTGGTGAGGTGTTGGCGTTGGGTGATGGTGTCGTCGATACGCGTTTGCAGCTCGGAGGTGGCTTTGAGGGAGGCGAGGGCTGCGGTTTGGGCGACGGCGTTGACGGAGAAGGGGACGGCGACTTTGTTGAGGGCGCTGATGATGTCGGCGGGGCCGAAGGCGTAGCCGATGCGGGCGCCAGCGAGGCCGTAGGCTTTGGAGAAGGTGCGTAGGCCGACGACGTTGGGGTAGCGGGTGATGACGTCGGTGGCGATGGGGGTGTCGGTGGCGCGGTTGTATTCGAAGTAGGCCTCGTCGAGTGCGACGAGGATGTCGGATGGGACGGCGTCCATGAAGGTTTCGAACTCGGCGTTGGTGATGGTGGTGCCGGTTGGGTTGTTGGGGTTGCACACGAAGATGAGTTTCGTGCGTTCGGTAATCGCTGCGGCCATGGCGGTCAGGTCGAGGCGGTGCTCCGCGTCGAGTGGGATGGCGACGGGGGTTGCGCCGACGATGCGGGCGAAGATGGGGTAGGCCTCGAAACTGCGCCAGGGGAAGATGATTTCGTCGCCGGGCTGTGCGGTGATTGTCGCGAGTTGTTGGCACAGGGCGGAGGAGCCGGTGCCGACGGCGACCTGGTCGATGGTCACGCCGAGGTGTTCGGCAAGGGCGGTGCGGATGTCGGTGGCGCCCATGTCGGGGTAGCGGTTCATGGAGCCGAGGGTGTCGCGCATCGCCTCGAGTACGGAGGGCAGTGGGCCTTCGGCGCATTCGTTGGAGGAGAGTTTGATGGCGCTGTCGTTGCGGGCTCCCGGCACGTAGGCGGGGATGGTGTCGAGGTCTTTGCGGATCATGTTGCGGGTCATGCGTTGCTCCTGCGTTGCGTTGTCAACCAAATGAGGCCGAGGGCGAGGATCCAGCCGAAGAGTGTGGCTAGACCCATGCGGTAATCGGGAAGAATACCCATTAGTACGAGTACGAGGGCGAAAAATGCGATGCAGATCCAGTTCGCAACTGGGTAGAACGGGGCGGGGAATTTTGTGTTGCCGGCGTGTTTGCGGAAGTTCAGGTGGGATAGGCAGATGCCGGCCCAGGTGATCAATTCCGTGCCGACGATGATGGCGAGCAGGATGGCGAAGATTTTGCCTTCGAAGAAGTAGTTGAGGATGACGACGACGCCCATGAGGGTGGCGTCGAAAAGCAATGCTTTGGTGGGCAGACCTTTGTGGTTGGTTTCGGCGAGTGCGTGTGGGGCTTGGCCGTTGCGGGCGAGGTCGCGGAGCATGCGGGCGCCGGAGTAGGTCATGGTGTTGAGCACGGAGAAGACGGCGACGACGATGACGACGTTCAAGGCGGTCGCTGCGCCGGAGAACCCGACGCCGGTGAGTACGCGGATGAACGGGCTTTCGTTGGTGTCCTGCTCGTTCCACGGTGCGAGCAGCAGGATGGTGCCGATGCCGCCGAGGTAGAACACGAGGATGCGCCACACGACGGAGTTGACCGCGCGGGGAATTGCCTTTTCGGGGTCGTCAGCTTCGCCAGCGGCGGTGCCGATAGACATGATGCCGCCAAAGGTAAAGGTCACGGCGACGAGTGCGAAGAGGACGCCGGAGATGCCGTTTGGCATGAATCCGCCGTGGTCGGTGATGTGTTGCAGGCCGATGGCGGGTTCGGATCCGACGCCGAAGACAAGCGCGAGGCCGAGCACGATCATGAGGACGAGTGCTGCCACTTTGATCAGGGAAAGCCAGTATTCGGTGGTGGCGAACACGCGCACGTTGAGCACGTTGAGGACGACGACGAGCAGCAGCGAGACTAGCGCGGTGACCCAGTGGGGGATGTGGGGGAACCAGTAGTCCAGGAAGGTACCCATGGCGGTCAGTTCCAGCATGCCGACGACGACGGTGGTGAACCACCAGTTCCAGCCGGTGATAAATCCGGCTCCGCGGCCGATGAATTCGCGAGAGTATGCGGCAAAGGATCCGGAGACGGGGTGTTCGACGGCCATTTCGCCGAGCATGCGCATGAGGAAGTAAACGATGACGCCGACGATGGCGAAGGAGATCAAAACGGCGGGGCCGGCGTATTGGATGGAGCTGGCGGAGCCGAGGAAAAGTCCGGTGCCGATTGATGATCCGAAGGCGATCATCATGAGTTGGCGGCTTTTGACGCTTCGTTTGAGTCCTTGTTCTTGGAGGCTCATGGTTTAGTTTCCTGTCGGGGGACGTGAGGTGGTGCGGGAGAGTCCGCGGAATTCTGCGATGACGGTGTCGCCGTCGTAAAGGGTGACGTCGGACAGTCCGTTGCGGCCCCATTGGTGGTGTTCACGGGCGACGCCGCGGATGGTGCGGCCCATTTTCGCGGGTGCGAGGTAGATCATTTCGGATTGTGCGCTGACGGTGGGCTCGGTGCGACGCGAGTTGCAGGCGCCACCGAAGAGGGCGTCGGCGAAGGTGAACAGTACGCCGCCTTGGCAGACGCCGAATCCGTTTGCATGCCGCTTATCGACGACAAACTCGCCTTCCGCCACGCCTGGCTCTAACCGTGTGATGATGGCGCCCAGATACTCGAGGGTGGCGTCGCCGTCGTACATGGCTTTGGCGTGCTCAAGCTCTGGGGTGATTTCTACGGATTCGGCGTAGCGGTTGTACATGGAGATTGTGTCCTTTCCCTAAGCGTGAAGCCGGGGCAGCGGTGAAGCTGCCCCGGCTGTCGCGGTCAAGAGTGGTTTAGGCCTGGCCCTCGAAGAGGGTGGTCACGGAACCGTTTTCGAAGATTTCGCGGATGGTCTTTGCCAGCAGTGGTGCGATCGACAGCACGGTGAGGTTCTTCCAACCTTCGGTGTTTTGCGGCAGGGTGTCGGTGGTGATGACTTCCTCTGCGCCGCAGTCGCTGAGGCGCTTGCGTGCCGGGTCGGAGAAGACACCGTGGGTGCAGGCGATGACGACGGACTTCGCGCCGGCTTCCTTGAGCACGCCGACGGCGCCAGCGATGGTGCCGCCGGTGTCGATCATGTCGTCCATGAGGATGCAGTCCTTGCCCTCGACGTCGCCGACGACACGGTTGGAGACAACCTTGTTTGCGGCGTCGATGTCGCGGGTTTTGTGGACGAAGGCCATGGGGGCGTCGCCAAGCATGTTGGCCCACTTCTCAGCGGACTTCACTCGGCCGGCATCCGGGGAGACCACCACGAGGTTGTCCAGCGAGTACTTGGACTTGATGTAGTCCACCAGGATCGGCTGGGCGTGCATGTGGTCGACCGGGCCGTCGAAGAAGCCCTGGATCTGGTCGGTGTGCAGGTCGACGGAGACGATGCGGTCCGCGCCTGCTGCGGAGAGCAGGTCTGCGATGAGGCGGGCGGAGATCGGCTCGCGGCCGCGGTGCTTCTTGTCCTGGCGTGCGTACGGGTAGAACGGCAGGATCGCGGTGATGCGCTTCGCGGAGCCACGCTTGAGCGCGTCGATCATGATCAACTGCTCCATGAGCCACTTGTTCAGCGGCTGTGCGTGGGACTGCATGACAAAGCAGTCGGAGCCACGGACGGACTCTTCGAAGCGGATGAAGATTTCGCCGTTGGCGAAGTCACGGGCGGTGGTGGGCACGAGCTCGATGCCGAGTTCGTCTGCTACGGCCTCTGCCAGTTCCGGGTGCGCACGCCCGGTGAAGACCTTGAGGTTTTTGTGGCTTTCTGTGGAGTAACCAGTCATGTTTGAACCTTTACTTCTCGCGTGCTTTCTTTGCAGCTTCTGCCGCGTCGGATCCGGGGCGGCGCTTTTCTACCCAGCCCTCGATGTTGCGCTGGTGGCCCTCCTTGATGGCGAGCGCGCCGGCTGGAACATCTTCCGTGACTACTGTACCCGCGCCGGTATACGCGCCATCACCGATATTGACCGGTGCGACAAACATGGTGTCTGAGCCGGTACGGCAGTAGTCGCCGATGGTGGTGTGGTGCTTGTTCACTCCGTCGTAGTTAGCGAAAACGCTGGAGGCGCCGATGTTGGAGTGCTTGCCTACGGTGGCGTCGCCGATGTAGGTCAGGTGGGGCACCTTGGAGCCTTCGCCGATCTTGGCGTTTTTGGATTCGACGAAGCCGCCGAGTTTGCCGCGGGCGCCGAGTTCGGTGCCGGGGCGGATGTAGGTGAAGGGGCCGACGGTGGCTTCTTCACCGATGACGCCGAGTTCGCCTTGGGTGCGTACGACGGTGGCGCGGGCGCCGACTTCCATGTCGGTCAGGGTGGTGTCGGGGCCGATTTCGGCGCCGTCTCCGATGACGGTGGAGCCCCACAGTTGGGTGTTGGGGTGGATGATGACGTCGCGGCCGATTTCTACCTCGACGCCGATCCAGGTGGTGGCCGGGTCGATGACGGTTGCGCCGTTGCGCATGGCGCGCTCGACGAGGCGGCGGTTGAGTTCTTTGCCTGCTTCGGCGAGTTGGACGCGGTCGTTGACACCGGCGAGTTCGCGGGCATCAGGTGCGATGAAGGCGGAGACTTTGCGGCCGTCGTTGCGGGCGATGCCGAGGACGTCGGTGATGTAGAACTCGCCTTGGGCGTTGTCTGGGGTGACGCGCGCGAGGGCGTCGCGAAGCACGGTGGCGTCGAAGGCGAAGACACCGGAGTTGACTTCGTGGACCTTGCGTTGTTCGTCGGTGGCGTCTTTTTCTTCGACGATTTCGAGCACGTCGCCAGCTTCGCCGCGGATGATGCGGCCGTAGCCGGTGGGGTTGTCGAATTCGAGGGAGAGCACGGTCACAGCGGCATGCTCGGACTCATGCTTTTCGACGAGCGCCTGCAACGTCTCCGGCGTCAGCAACGGCACGTCGCCATTGGTGACCACGACGGTGCCGTCGAAATCCGGAATTGCCGACAGGCCGACCTGCACTGCGTGGCCGGTGCCGTTTTGCTCCTCCTGGATCGCCTGGCGGATCTCCACGTGCATCTGCTCGGCGATGTGCTCCACGGCTGGGGCGACCTGGTCGCGCTGGTGGCCGACCACAGCAACGAGGTAGGTCGGTTCCACACCGGCTGCGGCGTGCAGCGAATGGGAGAGCAGGCTGCGCCCGCCGATTTCGTGCAGCGTCTTTTGGCGGTCGGACTTCATGCGGGTTCCCGCGCCGGCCGCGAGCACGACAACGGCGCGATCGGAGTGGTTAGGCACTCGATTACTCCTTGGGGGTGGACGTTTTGAGATCGGCCCCAAGCATAACGCCTATGGGCTCTGGCCTACTTGTTTGCCGAGACTTCCTTCAGGTTCGCGGCACCAAACACACCGGCGTAACCAACAACAGCCAGGAAGATCAGCGCTGCCTGCGGGCCGAGCAGCACAACCGCCGAGGAGATTGCGCCGACAACGAGCAGGACGATGCCCATGACGGTGTTGGCGGCACCCGTGATCATGGTGCGCCTATCGCCGTCGGCCATGTCTACCAGGTAGGTCTTGCGGCTGACCCGCACTGCGGTGTGGGCGAGGTTGACCAGGAAGAAGCCTAGGGGCATGACCCAGGCGTTGATGGTGTCGTCGACAAGCTGTGCGCTGGCAACGAGCAGGATGAGCACAGTGGACGCGAAACCTGCAGCCCACGCCATCGTGCGTTTCGACGACCTGTCCGACAACCGGCCCGAAACCCGCCCGCCAAGCAGTGACGCGCCGCCGGAGGCGACGATGAACGCGCCAAGGCCTGTGAGGTCGGCGCCTTCGCGGCTGCCCAACACGACGATAAACGGGGTGGAAAGCGCGGTGACCAGCATGAGCGAGCGCACGATGAGGAATCGTTGCAGGTCGCGGTCGGAGGTGACCAGCTTCCACATGTCGTGGAAGCCTTGGCCGTTGGAGGTGTCGGTGTCGGGAGTGGGCTCGTCGATACGCATGAACACGAGCGAAGCGAGCGCCCACATCGACGCACCGCCGGCGAGCAGCGCGGCGAGTGACCACTGCGGAAGTTCGTTGGGGATAAACGACAGTGCGAGACCGATCGCGAGAGTGAAACCGCCGGCGAGCGCGGTGGCGCGACCGGTGATGTCGCCGCGGTGGCCTTTGGAAATCGTGCGGCCCTGGACATCTTTGCCTGCGATGGAGCAGATGGAGCGAAACACCGCGTGCACCGCAAGCAGGACAATGACTGCGATGCCGAGCGCACTTCCCTCGAGCAACAGCGCGCTAAGCGCAATGCCGGCAGAGGCCAGCGCTTGGCCCCACGAGCCGATCAACCAGACTCGTTTGCGCGAGCTTTGCGACGTCACCCACGGGCTCAAAAACGCCTGCGGCAGCATCGAGCCTGACTCGCGAATTGGCACGAGAAACGACGTGAACGCCGCCGGCACCCCAGCAGCATTGAACAGCCACGGCAGCACCGTTTTCGGGGCGACTACCTGATCGCCAATGTTTTGTAAGCCGTTCGACCAGATGAACCGGCGGGCATTCGCTTCCTCGTTACGCATATATCGGGATAGTAGGATCATTCATGGTTTTCGGCGAGTTTTTGGAGGACGTAATGGCTTTTTCTCGACGCACATTTTTTAAAGGGACCGTTTTCGCCGTTGCAGTCGCAGCCACGGGTGCTGCATTGGCTGGGTGCTCGACATCAAACCAGCCCACCCCGCGTGGTGCCGACGCCGAAGCACGCCCGCTGCCTATCCCGCCGCTGTACGAAGGCACACTCGACGGCAACGTGCGCCGCTTCGAACTGACCGCCCAGGAAGGCGAATCCGAAATCATCCCCGGTGTCATGACCAAGACTTGGGGCTTCAACGGGCCGTTCTTGGGCCCAACGCTGTACATGCGGCGCGGCGAACGCATTGAAATGACCGTGCACAACAACGTGCCGGAGCCGACCGTTGTGCACTGGCACGGCCTGCACCTGCCGGCCGCTGCGGACGGGGGACCGGCGCTGATGTTTGACCCGGGTGAGTCTTGGTCGCCGTCGTGGACCGTCGATCAGCCCGCCGCGACCTGCTGGTACCACCCGCACCCGCACGAGATATCCGCGGTGCACGCCTACCGCGGCCTTGCCGGCGGTCTGATTGTCGACGACGACACCACCGCCATCCCCGGCCTGCCCGCCGACTACGGCGTCGACGACATCCCTGTGATCCTGACTAACGCCCAGTTCACCGAAGACGGCCAGCTCGACGAGGACCACGGTTGGGTCGGCGACACCGTGGTGGTCAACGGCATCACCAAACCGCGTTTCGAGGCCACAACCCGCCGCGTGCGTCTCCGCGTGCTCAACGGTTCCGTGTTGCGCTTCCACCACCTGACACTGGGCGTGCCGTTCAAGATCGTCGCCACGGACCAGGGGTTCCTCGATTCCCCGGTGGAGGTCGACGGCGTGCTGCTTACCCCGGGCGAGCGCGTGGAAATCGTGGTGGACCTGGAGCCGGGCAAGGACCTGATGTTGCGTAGCGATGGACTCCCGGATCTTGGCGGCCTGCCGGATAAGGAAACGGCGGACATGTTCGGCGCCCGCGACACCTTCGACCTGTTGGAGATCGCCGCCCCGCCAGAAGATGCGCCGGCTTCGCCCGCGTTGTCGGAAACGTTGGTGCCGTTGGACGTGCCGTCGTCGGCAAGTGTGGAGCGCGAGTTCCGACTCAATGGCATTGAGATCAATGGCCAAACGATGGACATGTCGCGCGTCGACTTTGTCGTCGACCACGACGGGCCTGAGATCTGGCGCGTGACCAACGAAAACGAGGATATGCTGCACAACTTCCATATCCACAACGCACGCTTCGCCGTGCAAAGTGTTGAGGGTGGGGAAGTGGAGTTCACTGCCGGCTGGCACGACACCATCGACGTGCCACCGCTTTCCACGGTGACGTTGCTTGTGGAGATCGCGTATCACCCCGACCCCACCTTGGCCTACATGTATCACTGCCACATGCTCAACCACGAAGACCAGGGCATGATGGGCCAATTTGTCATCGTTGAGCCTGGCCAAGAACCGGACCTTGCACTCCCGCACGGCCACGAGCATTAGATTGCTTCTCGACGACCCCACGCCCCGGCGCGAATCCCACCGGGGCGTGGTTTTGTTTCGGGTTGCTGTTTCGAGCGTTGCCGCTCGCGGTGACTATCGGCGCACGTTGTAGCCGATGACTTCCGGCAGCAATAGTGGGGCGTCGCCGAGCAGTGCCTTGAGGTTGCCGTCGCGCTCGACCGCGCTGGTAACTGTCTTGACCTTGGCGGCGGCCTTGTCGGATGCGCGACCGTTTTGGTTGCGCCCGGCCATCATCGGTTGCCCGGCAATGACACCACCGCCGCGGTGTGCGCCTGCCGCATTGTTCGCGGAGTGCGCACCGTTTGTGGCGTGGGCGCCGTGGGCACTGTGGGCACCGTGTGCACCGTTAGCTGTGCCGGAGCCTGTTGGCGCGTGCCCTGTCGAGCCGTGCGGGGTAGCACCGTGAGCACCCTGCGAACCGGCGCCGAAACCGGTACTTGGACCGACACCAGCACCGGCGCTCACGCCGCCGCCCGTGCTGAAACCCGGACGACCGGCGTGCATGCCGCCACCTGCGTACATGCCAGCCCCTGCTCCGGCGCCTCGGCCAGTGCCGATGCCATTTCCAGCTCCACGGCCGCTTACAGCCTGGGAAGCAGGGGAGCCCCCGCGGGAACCGCCAGGCACTCCAACCCCGGTGCCTGCGCCCATCTGGTTTCCACGAGCAGCGTGCCTTCCAGTGCCTGCAGCGTTGCTGGGCCCACCAGCTATTGGAGCGAATCCACCCGCGCCGCTATTGGTGCCGGCGGATGCCCCGCCCGAGTTCGCCCCACGTGTGGTTGCAGGGGTGATAGCACCGGTGAACGCTGGGCTGTGCGCACCTGGGTGCGCGCCAGCAGAGATCGCACCTGGGGTCGGAGCCATCGCATTTGTGCTTGGCGGTGCCAGCACTGCCGACGCAGCCTGCGTAGGCGTAGCACCTGCCGGAATGGAATCAAGCACGTTTGGCGAGGGCCGCCCCATGTTCTGCAGAACCTCTGACGGTGTTTTCGCGTTTGCGATATCCCCGTAGCCACGGTTGATCAGCGCATTCTGGATTGGTTCCGGCAACTCTGCTGGTTCAAATGCGGGCGCTGCTGGCGAGGGAATGCTATCGACGCTGTAGGAGTCGCCAGACATCTCCTTCAACTCCGGAAGCAGACGGTTAAACGTCGGGATCGCAGCGACCAAGTTTGATGTCATTCGTGCCGGAAAGTTGAGCAAGTACGCCTGCTCGATCGCAAGCTTTTCTTCCGGCGACGGTGCAGCGTCATATGCCATCACGGTGCTGGATGCGATGAGTTTTTCGGCGTCTGCGGCGTCGGCAAGCATTGCGGTGTGCGCTGCGAGGGAGCGCGAGTTAGCCACGTATTCCATACCTGCGTTCTGGACCTGTGTGATGGTGCGCATCGCGTTGTGAATCCAGGATGTCTCTGCCGACGAGCTCAACGCGTGCTGAACTTCGTTGAGTTCCTCCATCGCATCGGCGATCAGCTCCGCATTTGAGTTCCAGAACTCGGAAGCAGACATCGCACGAGAGGTGTCGGTCTCCAACAACTTGGCGTGCAAGGCGTGCAGCGACGAATCACCAGTCGCGACTGCCGCCGGGTTTGCAAACGTGTTGGTTTTCGGATCGACCGAACGCGATTTCTGCAGGAGCTCAATCAGTTGTGGCTGCACCTGGTTAACGCGTCCTTCAAACACCGGACCGAGCGACGCCAACGCACCGGACAGCGAATCATCTGTCCGCAGTGTGTTGTTCAGCGCTGTTTCAAGAATGTTCGCCGTACCCAGAAGGTAGGTTGCGACCGCTTGATTTGCTTCTGGTGCGTTTACATCCCCGATTGGGCTCAGAGTACGCCCTGCATCTGCGAGGCCACTGACCTGCGAGAAAGAAGAAAGCGGATTGCTTGCAAATCCGATGTTTGTACCGAGACTGCTAGCAATTCCCCTTAGCTGGCTAATCGCAGATTCTGCTTGAGCTATGTCGAGTTTTATGATCATTTTTCCCCCAAAAAGTTGTTGCTTATTCTCAAAGATAAATGAGAAAGAAGCGGATGAAAAGAGTTTGTCCACTTTAGTGGACAATTGTTAATGAAATGCCTGGTAAAGGCTCTCCAGTGCGTTAATTGCGCGGTCGCAATTCTGTTTACGATCGCCAAACCCTTCAATCCCGGCGACGATTGTTGTTATTGCTCCTCGAACAGTGTCAATCTGTGCGTAACAACTAGGGCCGATGCCACTCAATGGACCGAAGGTATAAAGCGTCGGTAGGACTTCAGATTTGTAATCGAACAATTCCACTTGCTCTGCAACAACTCTGCGATTCGCGTTGCTGCTCATAAACGCTGGAGGAAACAGCTCATCGCCGTTTTGGCTGTCGCAAGCACTCATTCCGCGAGCGAATGCCGCATATTTCTCCGGAAGCGGCTCCACATCCTCAAACCCCGCAGCGGCGAATTCTTCCTGCGTGATTTCCGTGCAGGGATCGAAGATGTCGTCGCCGATTGTGTACGGGTCGAAGTCGCCGATTTCTAGCACGCCGCTTTTGAACACGAATGCCTGTGCTTGAGGCTTATCCTCCGCGAATTCGGGTGGTGTGCCGGATTCGATGTTGGGCGTGGTGTCGTCGTTAAGCGGTTGCTCTGTAGTGCACCCCGAGAGCATCACGCATAGAGCTGTAGAAAGTATTGCGAATCGTTTCATTTCCCCTCCCCATATGAAAAAGCTTCCCCACCAGGACTCGAACCTAGAATGACGGTACCAAAAACCGTAGTGTTGCCGATTACACCATGGGGAATAGCATCGCTGATTGTAGACCACATCCCGTGGCAACCAAAGATGGGGTGTGTCGGAGAGGGATCTAGAGTGGAACATATGGCTCGTAGGCGAATGACTGCACCCCAGCGTAGGGAACAATTATTAGGCGTTGGGCGCGCTGCTTTTGCTGAGCGCGGATACGACGGGATCTCCATGGAGGAGATTGCAGCCCGCGCCGGGGTGACCAAGCCGGTGGTGTATGAGCACTTTGGGGGCAAAGAGGGGTTGTACCAGGCAGTTATTCGTCGGGAGATGGTCCGCCTGGAGGAGACGATTATGGGGTCTATCCAGGAGGGGCGCTGGCGCGATCGCATTGAGCGTGGTGTGTTGGCGTTGCTGACGTACGTGGAGGATGACACCGACGGGTTTGTCATCCTTGCGCATGGTCAGTTGCCGGGGGAGGGGCGGACGTATTCGACGATTCTTAACCGTGTGACCGCTGAGGTTTCCCACTTGCTGGCGGAGGCGTTTAAGCACCGTGGATTAGATGAGGCGATGGCCGGGTTGTACGGTCAGGCGCTGGTTGGCACGGTGTCTAATTCTGCGCTGTGGTGGCTGGACCAGCGTGAGCCAGACAAGCATATTGTGGCGGCGCACATCTCTAACCTGTGTTGGAATGGGTTGCGGGGGATGGAGGCCAAGCCGCATATTGCTGGTGAAGATGTCGCTGGAGATGAGCGCGCTGTGGATCGCGAAGCGAACGAAGAGGAAGCATTGCATGACTGATAACACCCCGCCCGTGCTTGGTGGGCTGCTCACCCAGGCGTTGACGGACCCGAAGTTGAAGGGTTTGGTGACGCATGTGGGGGAAGATTCGCTGCATATTACCGGCATTGACCAGGCACGTTCCTGGACTGCTGGTGCGATCGCGCGTGAGACCCCGGTGCTGTTGGTGACGGCGACGGGGCACGAGGCGGAAGACCTCACGGCGGAGCTCAAGGCAATGCTTGGCGACGACAAGGTCGCCCAATTCCCCGCCTACGAGACGTTGCCCCATGAGCGCTTGTCGCCAGCTGCGGACATTGTTGGCCGCCGTGCGAAGGTGTTGTGGGATATGCCGCGTGTCATCGTGGCTGCGGCGCGCGCCGTGTGCCAGCCGGTTTTGCCTGCGATTGAGCCGATTCGGGTGGCGGTGGACCAGGAAGCCGACTTTGAGGACCTGACGCAGCAGTTGGTGCATTTCGCCTACAACCACGTGGATATGGTTGCGGGCCGTGGCGAGTTTGCTACCCGTGGCGGCATCATTGACGTTTTCCCCACCACTGCCCAGAACCCTGTGCGTATCGAGTTCTGGGGTGACGAAGTCACCGACATCCGTTCCTTTGCGGTTGCGGATCAGCGCACCATCGAAGAGGTTGGTGCCGTCGAACTGTTTCCAGCAAGGCAGTTGCTTATCGACGACACCGTGGCCGCCAAAGCCGACGACCTGGCCCGCAAATTCCCGTCGAACCCCACCTTGTCGTCGCTGCTTGCACGCATTTCCGAAAAGCAGCCGGCGGAGGGCATGGAGGCGATCATCCCGGCGCTGACCGATAAGAAATATTCGGTGCTGCCGGAACTGATGCCCGCTGGTTCGGTGGTGTTGGTGACCAACCCGGAGAAGGTTCGCGCTCGCATTGCCGACTTGGAAGCGACCGACCGCGAGTTCCTCGAGGCCGGCTGGGAGGCCGCCGCGATGGGCGCCGAAGGTCCGGTGGCGGTGGAAGGCCTGGACGTTTCTGCCTCGTCGTACCGTTCGTTCGAGTCTCTGGAGGTCTCCGCGTCGAAGGCCGGAAACGCCTGGTGGACCTTTGCGCCTCCTGGCATGTTTGCCGCGGATGACGCGTCGACGCTGCCTCTCGAGTTCGAGGCAGCACCCGCGCCGAAGGGCGATCCGAAGCAGATCGAGCAGCTCTACGCCACGCTGAAACTGCACGTGACGCAAAACCACGGCAAGGCCGCCTATGTCGCTCCGGCCAAAGGTGCGATCGACCGCATGGCGGAGCGCCTGCGCGAGCACGGCGTGTCCGCACGAGTGGCCACACCGGGGCTCGAGCCCGTCGATGGTGCAGTTACGCTCTACCAGGCGTTATCGCACGCAGGCCTCGTTTTCGGCGGGCCGAACTTGGTCGTTGTTACTGAAACGGACCTGACCGGCAACCGCGTCGGCGACATCGCCGGCGCTAAGCGACGCGCCCCGCGCCGCCGCAACCGCGTCGACCCGTTGGCTTTGCAGCCGGGTGACTTCGTGGTGCATGACACCCACGGCATCGGCAAGTTTGTGAAGATGGCGGAGCGCACTATCAAGGCTGGCGATGAGGCGTCGCGGCGCGAATACATCGTGCTCGAGTACCAGCCCGCCAAGCGCGGACAGCCCGGCGACCAACTCTGGGTGCCCATGGAGTCGCTGGACCTGCTGAGTAAGTACACCGGTGGCGAGAAGCCGTCGCTAAGCAAGATGGGCGGCTCGGACTGGAAGTCCACCAAGCGCAAGGCGCGCGCCGCCGTGCGCGAGATCGCCGGCGAGTTGGTGGAGCTCTACGCCAAGCGCCAAGCCGCGCCGGGCCACGCGTTCGCACCGGATACCCCGTGGCAGCTTGAGATGGAAGATGCCTTCCCGTTCGTAGAGACGGAAGACCAGCTCAACGCCATCGAAGCGGTCAAGGAAGACATGGAAAAGCCCACGCCGATGGACCGCGTGATCGTGGGCGATGTGGGCTTCGGCAAAACCGAGGTGGCCGTGCGTGCCGCGTTTAAGGCAGTGCAGGACGGTAAACAGGTCGCGGTGCTGGTGCCGACGACACTGCTTGCCCAGCAGCATTACTCCACCTTCACGCAGCGCATGGATGGTTTTGGGGTGGAGGTCCGCGAGCTGTCGCGTTTCACCTCTACCGCGGATTCGAAGAAGATCCTCGCAGGTCTTGCGGACGGTTCCGTAGACATCGTCATTGGTACCCACCGACTGCTGCAGACGGGCGTGCAGTGGAAGAACCTCGGCCTGATCATCGTGGACGAGGAGCAGCGCTTCGGTGTCGAGCACAAGGAACACATCAAGGCGCTGAAGTCGCACGTTGACGTGCTCACCATGACTGCAACGCCGATTCCGCGCACGCTTGAGATGTCGCTGACCGGCATCCGCGAAATGACCTCGATTACCACCGCGCCGGAGGATCGTCACCCGGTGCTCACGTATGTCGGTCCGCAGGAGGATAAGCAGGTGGCGGCGGCGATTCGTCGAGAATTGCTTCGCGACGGCCAAGTCTTCTACATCCACAACAAAGTCTCCGACATCGAAAAAACTGCCCGCCAACTGCGCGAACTCGTGCCCGAGGCCCGCGTCGTTGTCGCCCACGGCCAGATGAGCGAGCAGGTGCTCGAGCAGACCGTACAGGGTTTTTGGAACCGCGAATACGACGTCATGGTGTGCACCACGATCGTGGAGACCGGCCTGGACATCGCCAACGCCAACACCCTGATCGTGGAAAACGCCCAGAACATGGGCCTGAGCCAGTTGCACCAGCTGCGCGGCCGTGTGGGTCGTTCCCGCGAGCGTGCCTACGCGTACTTCCTGTACCCGAAGGACAAGACACTCACCGAGACCTCCTACGACCGCCTGGCCACCATCGCCCAAAACAACGACCTGGGCGCCGGCATGGCCGTGGCGCAAAAGGACCTGGAGATGCGCGGCGCCGGCAACGTGCTCGGCGCGGAACAGTCCGGCCACATCGCCGGCGTGGGCTTCGACATGTACGTCCGCTTGGTCAGCGAGGCCGTGGAAACCTTCAAGGGCCTCATGAGCGGCAAACCCATCGACGCCACCGACAAAGGCCCGAAGGAAATCCGCGTCGACCTGCCCGTGGACGCACACATTCCGGAGACCTACATCAACTCCGAGCGCCTGCGCCTAGAGGTGTACCGCAAGCTCGCAGAAGCGCGTGACGACGACGCCCTGACCGCCGCAGCCGACGACATGATCGACCGCTTCGGCACCTTGCCAATTGAGGTCGAGCGGCTCATGGCCGTAGCCCGACTGCGCAACCAGGCCCGTGCAGTTGGCGTTTCCGAGATCCTGACCCAGGGAACCCGCATCAAACTCCACCCAGTCGAGTTGCCTGACTCCAAGCAGGTGCGCCTGAAGCGCTTGTACCCGGGGGCGAACTTCCGGGCTGCGGCAAAGGCGCTGCAGGTGCCGATGCCCAAGGAAGGCGGGGCAAAGCGGGCACTCAACGCCCCAAACCTGCGCGATATGGAATTGCTGCAGTGGGTCGCCGACTTCATGACCGACGTCCTCGACGCCCCCAAGATCGCCGTGGCGGGATCGGCTGCGGAGGCGGCACCGAAGAAGAAGGTGTTCTCGGTCAGCGAGTAGGCGCTACCGCGTCAGTGATCCCCCTTCAGACGAAGAAGGACGCTCGGACCGATCGTCTAGCTCTGTGTTTGTGGAACCAGACGATG
>NZ_KV821371.1:66554-66845 GCF_001815635.1 Corynebacterium sp. HMSC075D04 | reverse complement strand
TCACGCTCACGCTAACCGATGGCACGACGATGACAGGTGCGGAATTTCTCGCGCAGCAATTCGGTGACGAGTTGGAAGTTGCGGCGTTTCACCCGACCGAGGGTGCAGTCAACTTGTATCGCACCCAGCGATTCGCCAATAGTAAGCAACGCGCGTTGGCATCGATGATGTCGCCGACGTGTCCGGTGCCGGATTGCCGGCATGGGGCTGACAACTGCGAAATGCACCACATCCAGGCCTGGCGGCACGGCGGGGAAACCAACCTGGCCAACCTCGTGCCGTTATGTCGGT
>NZ_KV821371.1:0-66454 GCF_001815635.1 Corynebacterium sp. HMSC075D04 | reverse complement strand
AGAAGCATCCGCCCGGAGCCATGCAACAACTCTTTAACTAGCCAATAACCCGCCAGCGAGCGGGCTATTCGGCATGCTTGACATACTCCACGTGTTCATCACGCTCGCCAGCAAAGACGAAACCGTTGACCTCCGCGACATGGCGCGAAGCAGCATTGCCCGGCAGCGCCCGAATAATTAGCAGGGGAGCCCCCTCGGCGAAAGCGTGATCGGTCACCAGGCGCACGGCACGAGTCATCAGGCCACGCCCGCGGGCCCACGGGGCAGTGTTGTAACCAAAATCGGCACCACCGGAATCATCGGGGCGCAGCTCGATACTGCCGCAGTACCGGTCATCGACGACAAGCGCCCACCGCACACACCCATCACCCGCATCGCCGAGGAACGCCTCCGCCATCTCCACGGTGTACGGCGACGGCACCGTCGTCCACTCAACCATCCGCGGGTCAACCGACGCAGCGAACAGGTCGTCGCGCACGCCCGGAACGGTTTTCACGCGCGACCACGGCAGGAGCGTCAACTCGCCGTCGGTGAGAGTGTCGTTGGCGGGTGGGAACCAGGGGTTAGTTGGCATGGAGGGCCTCGTTGAGTTCGATGCCCTTTGCAGGGACGGCTTCGACGGAGCCGGTGACGGAGTTGCGACGGAATTGCAGGCCGTTGGCGCCGGAGAGTTCGAGGGCCTTCACTTCGGCGCCGGCTTCCTTGCCCAGGGCTTCGGCGACGGGTGCGGTGAGGACGACCTTTGTGCCGGCGGTGACGTAGAGGCCGGCTTCGACGATGCAGTCGTCGCCAAGCGAGATGCCCACGCCGGCGTTGGCGCCGAGGAGGCAGCGTTCGCCGAGGGAGATGATTTCTTTGCCGCCGCCGGACAGGGTGCCCATGATGGAGGCGCCGCCGCCGATGTCGGTGCCGTCGCCGACGACAACACCTGCGGAGATGCGGCCTTCGACCATGGATGCGCCGAGGGTGCCGGCGTTGAAGTTCACAAAGCCTTCGTGCATCACGGTGGTGCCTTCGGCGAGGTGGGCGCCGAGGCGGATGCGGTCGGCGTCGCCGATGCGCACGCCGCTCGGCACAACGTAGTCGACCATGCGTGGGAATTTGTCCACGGAGAAAACGACGACGGGGCCGTTTTCGGCGAGGCGTGCGCGGGTCATTTGGAAGTCGGCGACGGCGCAGGGGCCGTAGTTGGTCCAGACGACGTTGGACAGGAGGCCGAAGATGCCGTCCATGTTGGCGCCGTGTGGGCGGATGAGGCGGTGGGACAGTAGGTGGAGGCGCAGGTAGACGTCGTATGCGTCGATGGCCGGTGCGCTGAGGTCGGCGATGGTGGTTTCGACTGCGACGCGGGCGACGCCGCGGGCCTCGTCGGGGCCGACGAGGTTGGTGAAGCGGGCGTCGGGCTCTTCTAATCGACGAGTGCCTGTTTCCGTCACCACTTCGTCAACCTTGGGGGCGGGGTACCAGACGTCGAGGACTGTGCCGTCGTGGGTGATGGTCGCGATTCCGCGTGCAATTGCAGTCGTGGGGGTAGTCATGGCGACTACCTTACGACACTGCGTTTCTTGGTCAGCAGCGACAAGCCGACCAGGGCGAGGGAGAGGATGGTGACGGAGATGACTTGGGAGCGGGCGGCGTCGTCGAAAAGCATGAGCACCGTCAAACCGACGAGGGCGGCGAGCGTGACCCATGGCACCCAGGTGGCGCCGTGGACACGGACGGCGGATTCGCTGATGCGTGGGTGGAGTTTGATGAAGCTTAAGGTGATCATGATCCAGGTGACGATGAGGCAGCCGCCGGTTGCGGACATGATGAAGTCGATCATTCCGGGCGGGTTCCACCATTGCAGGCCGACGGCGAGAAACGCGAAGACTACGGAGACGAGCACGGAGTTCATGGGCACGTTGTTGGCGTTGGTTTTCGCCATCCATTTTGGTGCGTCGCCTTCGAGCGCTTGTTGGTAGCCGAGGCGGGAGGTGCCGTAGAGCTGCGCGTTGAATGCGGAGAGCAGTGCGAGCACGATGACGACTTCCATGAAGGCTGCGGCGCCTGGGATGTTTGCCATTTCGAGCACGGCGGTGAAGGGGGAGTCTGCGGCGGAGTCGGCGCCGTCGATGGTGGCGTATGGCAGCAGCAGGGTGATCACGGCGACGGAGCCGAGGTAGAAGATCGCGATGCGCCAGATGATGGAGTTGACGGCGCGTTTGACGTTGTCGGCGGGGTCTTCAGATTCGGCTGCAGCGATGGTGACCACTTCGATGCCGCCGAATGCGAATGCCACGGCGAGGAGGCCTGCGGCGATGCCGGCGACACCATTGGGGGCGAAGCCGGATTCGCGCACGTTGTCAAAGCCGACGAAGCCGCTGGCGGGCAGCACGCCCAGCCAGAGGAGAACGCCGATGATGAGGAATCCGACGATCACCGCGATTTTGATCATGGCGAACCAGTACTCGAACTCGCCGAAGCCCTTCACTTGCGCGAGGTTCACCGCGGTGAGCACAACTACGACGATGAGCCCGGGCACCCATTGGGGGACGTCGAACCAGGAGGCCATCATGGCGGAGGCGCCGGTGAGTTCGGCACCACACGCCATGATCAGCAGGAAGTAATACAGCCAGCCGAGGAGGAATCCTGCCCAGTGGCCGTACGCCATGCGTCCGTAGGTGGCGAATGAGCCCGATGATGGGTGGGCGGCGGCCATTTCGCCGAGCATGCGCATCACGGCAATGACGATGAGTCCGGCGATGGCGTATGCGACCAGAATCGCGGGGCCGGCGGCACGAATGCCGACACCGACGCCGAGGAACAGGCCCGCACCCACAGCGGTGCCGAGGCCCATGAGGGTGAGGTGGCGGGACTTCAGTCCGGTGCCGAGCTCGCTATTGCTTGTCGACGACCCCATTACCGCACCTCCTCAATCTCTGCCACGTTCTTCTTCGCCGGTTGCTTTCCTGTCGCGCGGGTCCACAAAACTCCCGCGAGGGAAACGACACCGACAACGACGGCGACGGCGAACATTTGGAATCGCCCGTCGGGGTCGGCGAGCATGAGCAGGATGACTCCGCCGGCGAGCGCGATCATGACCCAGGGAAGGACGTTGGGGGCCCACATACGTACGTCGGTGATTTCGCCGCTTGCTTCGAGCTTCGGGTGCAGGCGGACGAACGACAGGGCGACGACGATCCACAGCACGATCAGGCAGCCACCGACTGCGTTGAGGAGGAAGGCGAGCAGCCCGGGCGGGTTCCAGTACTGCAGGGCAACGGCGACGAAGCCGAAGAACACGGACACGATCACGGCACGGACGGGCACGCCGCGGGGGTCGGTTTTAGCGAAGGTCTCGGGGGCGTCGCCACGCACTGCAAGGTTTTGCATGAAGCGCGAGGAACCGTAGATCTGCGTGTTGCAGGCGGACAGCAGGGCGACGACGATGACGGCCTCCATGATGCCGACGGCACCCGGGATGTTTGCCATTTCGAGCACTGCAGTGAACGGGGAGTCGGCTGCGGAGTCCGCGCCGCCGATTTCGTCGAAAGGCAACAGCAGCACGATCAGGAGCACGGAGCCGATGTAGAAGATGGAGATGCGCCAGATGATGGAGCGGATCGCGGAGTGGACGCCGGCTTCGGGGTTTTCGGATTCGGCGGCGGCGACGGTGACCAGTTCAATGCCGCCGAACGCGAAGGCGACCGCGAGCAACGCGGTGGCAACGCCAGCCCAGCCGTTGGGCATGAAGCCGACCTCGCTGATATTCGACAGGCCTACGAACCCGCCGGTGGGCAGCACACCGAGCCACAGGGCCACACCGATGCACAGGAACGCCACGATCACAACGACCTTGATCAGGGCGAACCAGAACTCGAACTCGCCGAAGTTTTTCACCGCGGCGAAATTGATCACGGTGAAAAACCCAATGGCGATCAGCGCCGGGATCCAGGGGGAAATGGCGAACCATTGGGCGACGATCGCGGACGCGCCGGTGATTTCGACGGCCATGATCATGATCATCATGAACCAGTACAGCCAGCCGATGGCGAAGCCGGCCCAGCGGCCGAAGGCTTGCTCGGCGTAGGTGGAGAACGTGCCCGACGACGGGCGCGCGGCGACCATTTCCGCGAGCATCTGCATGAAGCTCACGGTGATGAAGCCTGCGACGATGTAGGCGAGGATGACGGCGGGGCCTGCGGCTGCGATGCCAACGCCGGTGCCAAGGAAGAGCCCGGCACCGATGGCTGAGCCGAGGCCCATCATGGTGAGGTGGCGCGTTTTCAGGCCGCGTGCGAGCGCGGTGGAATCGGCGACGGGGGAAACGGGGGTTGACATGTCGAACACCTTAAACCTCGACATGCAGTGAAGTGCATTCTTTTCCGGTTTATATGCGTGTGTTACGTGCGCGTGGTTTCTGCGGGGCGCAGCACGGGGGCGGTGGTGTAGGGCTCGTGTTGGATGCGCAGGTTGTTGCGGCCGGTGAGTTTTCCCGCGGGAAAATCTTCTCCGGTGGCGGGGTCGAAGATTCGGGTGTGGGGTTCGAGGGTGATGCCGGCGCCGATGTCGCAGTTGTTGCCGAGGGTGATGCCGTTGATGCTGGCGGTGGGGTGGAGGTGGCAGTTGGCGCCGATGCGCATGGGGTGGCGGGCGAGGGCGTTGTTGTTGGTGGGGGTGGCGATGAGGGCGGTTCCGCGGGCGAGGGTGGTGTTGGCGCCGACGGCGACTGCGGAGGAGATGGTGCCTTCGATGCGTGCGGGGCCGAGGGTGCCGGCGTTGTAGGAGATGTAGCCTTCGCGGACGACGGTGGTGCCTTCGGCGAGGTGGGCGCCGAGGCGGACGCGTTCGGCTTCGGTGATGGTGACGCCGGTGGGGACGACGTAGTCGACCATGCGGGGGAGGCGGTCGATGCCGTAGACGTGGATGGGGCCGCGGGCGCGGAGGTTGGTGCGTACGGTTTCGAAGTTGTGGGGGAGGCAGGGGCCTTTGTTGGTCCAGGCGACGGGGGTGAGGTGGTCGAGGGCGCCGTCGAGGTTGATGGTGAGTGGTTCGACGAGGCGGTGGGAGAGGAGGTGGAGGCGGAGGTAGACGTCGTGGGCGTCGATGGGTGGGGCGTCGAGGTCGGCGATGGTGGTGCGGACGGGCACGGTTTCGACGAGGCGGTCGCGGTCGGCGCCGATGAGGCGCAGGAACTCCGGGGAGAGGTTGTGGGCGGAGGTGCGTTGGGTGGTGGTGGGGTGGTCGTCGTTAAGCGTGAGTTCGGGGTTGGGGTACCAGGTGTCGAGCACTGTGCCGTCTATGGCGATGTTGGCGATTCCGAGGCCGTGTGCTCCCAAAGACATGGCCGTCATTGTAAACGTAGGATCGCGGTGTGACTTCCTTAGATCTTTTTGCGGACCCTGTTGTTTTGTCGGCTGCGTTGGTGGATATTGAGTCGCCGTCGCACCATGAGGAGGCGATCGCGGACGCCATTGAGGCTGCGTTGCGTGGCCTTGAGTATGCGCAGGTGCAGCGCTTCGGTAATACCGTGGTGGCGCGTACGAATTTCGGGTTGGATTCGCGGGTGGTGTTGGCGGGCCATATTGATACGGTGCCGCTGGCTGATAACACGCCGCATCGGCTCGCGGACGGTATTTTGCACGGCTGTGGCTCAGTGGATATGAAGTCGGGGTTGGCGTGTTATTTGCATGCGTTTGCCACGTTGGCGCAGCCGGGGAAGGCGGCGCATGATTTGACGCTGATCGCTTATGAGGGCGAGGAGGTGGCGCAGGAGTTCAATGGCTTGTACCACCTTGAGCGTGATCATCCGGAGTTGCTGCAGGGTGATATTGCGTTGTTGGGTGAGCCGTCGGGTGCGATCATTGAGGCTGGTTGTCAGGGTACGATCCGCGTGTTTGTGGATGCGCATGGCACGCGTGCGCATTCGGCGCGCTCTTGGCTTGGCCATAATGCGGCGCATGATCTTGCGGGCGTGCTCACCCGTATCGCGGCGTATGAGCCGCGCACTGTGCGTATCGACGACTGCGAGTACCGCGAGGGTTTAAACGTCGTCGGGCTGGAGGGCTTCGTGGCGACGAATACGATCCCGGATCACGCGCGACTGATCGTGAATTTCCGCTACGCGCCGGATCGCAGCGTCGAGGACGCGAAGGCGCACTTGGAAGAGACACTCGCGCTGGAGGAGGGCCTCGAGCTTATTTACGACGACGTCGCGCCGGGGGCGTTGCCTGGCCTGGGCGACCCGGTCGCGGCCGGGTTGGTCAAGGCAGTGGGCGGGAACTTCCGCGCCAAGTTTGGGTGGACGGATGTGGCGCGCTTTTCTAGCCTGGGTGTTCCTGCGGTGAACTTCGGGCCTGGCGATCCGGGGTTTGCCCATAAGAAGGACGAGCAGTGCCCGGTCGATGAGATTCGTCAGGTGGCGGCGCAGTTGCTCGATTACCTGAGTGCTGAAAGCGAGTAAGAGATATGGCTCCGTTGAATTTCCCCCGCCCGGACCGCGACCGGAAGTTGCGTGGGCCGATGGCGCTGCGCAATGAGGCTGAGCAGGCCACGACCTATGATCAGCGTTTGTTGGAGTCCATGGGGCAGTCTGATGGGTATTGGAAGCACCAGGATCCGTGGCGTGTGATGCGGATCCAGTCGGAGTTTGTGGCTGGGTTTGATGCGTTGTCGGAGTTGCCGAAGGCTGTGACGGTGTTTGGCTCCGCACGTCTTGGCGAGGGCACGCCTGAGTACCAGTTGTCCTACGAGGTCGGCCGCGCGCTGGTGGAGGCGGGCTACGCCGTGATCACCGGCGGTGGGCCGGGTTTGATGGAGGGGCCGAACCGGGGTGCTCACAACGCGGATGGTTTGTCGGTTGGTTTGGGTATCGAGTTGCCGTTTGAGCAGGGCCTGAACGACTGGGTGGATCTGGGTCTGAATTTCCGGTACTTCTTCGCTCGCAAGACGATGTTTTTGAAGTACTCGCAGGCGTTTATTTCGCTGCCCGGTGGTTTCGGCACGATGGACGAGGTCTTTGAGGTGCTGTGCATGGTGCAGACTGGCAAGGTGACCAACTTCCCGATCGTGCTGATGGGCACGGAGTTTTGGTCTGGGCTGGTTGAGTGGATCGAGCAGCAGTTGCTTGGCCGTGGGTTGATCTCGCCGGGGGATGAGAAGTTGTATCTGGTGACTGATTCCGTGGAGGAGGCCGTGGCGCACATTGTGGAGGCCCACAAGGTGATGACGGATCAGCGTCTGCGTGATGAGTGAGGTCATGGCGATCGTGAACCGCACGCCCGACTCGTTTTATGACAAGGGTGCGACGTTCGCGATTGAGAAGGCGCTTTTGCGTGTCGACGACGCCGTTTCCGCCGGGGCCAGCATCATCGACATCGGCGGCGTGAAGGCAGGCCCGGGCGACGACGTGTCCGTTGCCGAGGAGATTGACCGTGTCGTGCCGCTTATTGCCGGGGTGCGTGAGCACCACCCGGACGTGACGGTGAGCGTGGACACCTGGCGCGCCGCGGTGGCCGAGGAGGCGATCGCAGCCGGCGCGGACCTGATTAACGACACGTGGGCCGGCTTCGACCCCGAGTTGGTTGAGGTGGCAGGCGCCCACCGCGTGGGGTACGTGTGCTCGCACACCGGCGGGGTCACGCCGCGCACGCGCCCGCACCGGGTGCACTACGACGACGTGGTCGCCGACGTGATTGCGGAAACCACCGCCTTGGCCGAGCGCGCCGTCTCGCTAGGCGTGCCGGAGGAAGCGGTGTTCATCGACCCCACGCACGACTTTGGCAAGAACACCTACCACGGGCTGGAGATCCTGCGGCGTATCGACGAAATCGTCGCCACCGGCTGGCCCGTCCTCATGGCCCTGTCCAACAAGGATTTCGTGGGCGAGACCGTCGGGCGTGGCCTCAACGGTGCCGACATCACCCAGCGCGTGCCCGGCACCCTCGCAGCAACCGCGTGGGCGGCCGCGCGCGGGGTGGCGGCGTTTCGCGTCCACGAGGTCGAGGCGACGATCGACGTCATCCGCATGATCGAGGCGATCCAGGGCACCGCGGCACCGCTGGCAACCGTGCGGGGGCTCGCGTGAGTGCCGACACGCTCGCCGGCATGCGCACCGATGTACGAATCAGTGTGGTGATTCCTGCGCTGGATGAGGAGGCGACGGTGGGTGGGGTCGTCGAAAAGTGTGTGGCTTCGTCAGCGGACGAAGTCATCGTCATCGACTCAGACTCCACCGACCGCACCGCCGAGCGCGCCGCCGCAGCCGGGGCAACCGTGGTGAACTGGCGCGACGTCGACCCACGCACACCCTGGCCCGGCAAGGGCGAGGCGCTGTGGCGCGGCGTGAAGGCCGCATGCGGCGACGTGGTGGTCTTCGTTGACGCCGACGTGACCTCACTCGAACCCTGGTGGGTCGACGCGCTCGCCGAGCCATTTATCGACGACACCGTCCACCTCGTCAAAGCCTCCTACACCCGCGAAGGCGCCGGCGGTCGCGTGACCGAACTGACCGCGAAACCCCTCCTGCGCGCCCTCTTCCCGGAGATCGCCGTGGACCAGCCGCTCGCCGGCGAATACGCCATCCGACGCTCAACCGCGCTTTCGCTGCCATTCGTCGCCGGCTACGGGGTGGAAGCGGGCTTGCTCATCGACGTCGCCCTCGCCCACGGCCCAAAAGCCATCCAGCAAGCGCAACTGAGCCCCCGCACCCACCGCAATAGGCCGCTGTATGAACTTGCCGGGATGGCTGATGTCGTCGCAAAGACGATTCTCGCGCGCGCGGGAAAATTCCCCGTCGAGGTCAGCGAGCGCCCCGCCTGGGCCGACAGCTAAACTAACCCGCATGCTTTCCTGGATCATCCTCATCCTGGTGCTCGCACTGCTGAGCATCATTGGCCTGAAACTGTTCGCCACCGTCTTCGGCCGCGGCGAGGCCCTGCCGCCCATGCCACCAACAGAAGAGGTGAAGGAAGCCAACCGCCGCGCCGTGGAGGAAGGTAACTTCGGCGATATTCAGCTCGAGGTTGTGCACCGCGGTTACCGCATGGATCAGGTCGATGCGCTCATCGAACAGTTGGCGGGCGGCAACCTTGCGCCGGAAACACGGGTAGAATCTCCGGAAGAACACGTTTCGGAAACAAAGCAATAAGGAGTGTTGACGATGGCAGCAATGAAGCCGCGTACCGGTAGTGGCCCGATGGAAGCGGTGGAGGAGTCGCGCAAGATCGTCATGCGTATCCCGTCTGACGGTGGCGGACGCCTCGTCATTGAACTGAGCAAGGAAGAGGCTGGCGAACTTGGCCGCTTGCTCACGGAGGCTGCTGGAGAGTAGTTCCGGCCAAACGCGGTAGTATCACCACATGCTCAACGAGATCGTGGATGTACTCGCGGACCCGGTAGACCTGACCCCGCTTCGGGGCGAGGACGATTTTGGTCGCCTCGTCTCCGAATCGGGGCATTCTTATGACGTAGCCAAGCAGGGTTATGTCACGCTCGCGTCGGGGCGCGGGCTGAATCATGAGGGCGATTCGCTGGAGATGATCAACTCTCGCGAAACGTTCCTGTCGAATGGCCATTTCGCGCCGTTTGTGGAGGCGGTGTCGGATCGTGTGGCGGATGTTGTGGAGCATTCCGCGGGCGATCGGGATCCGGTGATTCTGGAGGCCGGTGCCGGAACCGGCTACTACCTCGCGCACACGCTGGACCTAATTGATGGCGCGCGTGGCGTGGGGTTGGATATTTCGGTGCCTGCTGCGAAGCATTTGGCTAAGGCGCATCCGCGTTTGGGTGCGATTGTGGCGGATGTGTGGGAGCAGCTGCCTATCCGTACGGGAGTGGTTGATGTGGTGACCGTGGTGTTCGCGCCGCGCAATCCTGCGGAGTTTGCGCGTGTGCTTAGCGACGACGGCGAGGCCGTCATCCTCGTCGCCGACCAAGGCCACCTCGATGAGCTGCGCGAGCCGCTCGGCATCCTCGGGGTGGAGGACGGCAAGGTGGCGCGACTGATCGAGCAGTCGGCGCAGTGGCTGACCCCTGTGGCCGATCCGGAGTTGATTTCGTTCCCGATGAATCTGGGCCGTGACGCGATCGCCGCGCAGGTGGGTATGAGCCCGTCGGCGCGTCACCTGGATAAGGACGTGCTGCACGCGCGACTCGAGGACCTCCCGGAGCAGATGGAGGTCACCGCCCGCGCCCAGTTGATCCGCCTGCGCAAGAAGTAGCGCGCCGGCGCTTCGCTCACGACGCGCTAAAGAAACGGAGAAGGCCCGCGTGATGCGGGCCTTCTTGCTGTGCCTGGCTCATGTGCCGGCACACGCGCCGGCTGGCTTAGAAGCGGGCGGGGTATCCGCGGCGCCACTCGCCGCTGATGGATGCTTCGCCGGTGGCGCGGCTGCGGATGCCGTTGCAGCCGCCTTCGGGCCAGATGCGCGACGACATGACAACGCTGCCGCCGCCGGCGTAGACCTCGAGGGTGCAGCCGTCGACGATGACGGTGACGTTGTCTTCGTCGTCGTCGTGAAGCGGTGCGGTGGCGGGGGTGCCGTCGAAGCGGTCGAGGGTGATGTGTTCGCCGTCGTGGGTGATCACCGCAGCAGGTTCGTTGTTGCCGTCGAGCACCTCGAGGGTGACCTGGGAGCCGGCCGGGATTTCGCACAGGCCGGCCCACATGCGCGCGCGGTCGGTGGCGCTGACGGCGTCTGGCAGGCCTGGTGCGGGCACTTGGAAGAGGCGGCCACCTTGCAGGGTGGCGCGGCGCGGGAGGGTGAGGGCGTTGGCCCAGCCTTCGGTGGCCCAGTTGGGTTCGAGGGTGGGGTCGCCGGCGCGGTCGGTGTTGGTCATGAACCCGAGCAGGTAGGCGCGCTCGTAGCGGTTTTCCGCAGTGGTTTCGTCCAGCGGGTAGTTGGTGTTGCGTGGGCGAGTGAAGTCGTGGCCGTAGTCGAGAAGCGTAAACGGCGTGGTGATGTCGAAGACGTTGCCCCGCAGCCGGCCCACGGCGTAGACGGCGGTGTCTTTGCCGTCGCGTTCGAGGGTGATGAACAGGACGTCGCGGATTTCGCCGTCGACTTCGTCGCGCAGGCGCACGATGCGTGGGGCGACGAGGGAGGCATCGAGGGTGATGCCGGTGTCGCCATTGAACTCGAGCGGGCCTTGCAACTCCCAGTCTCGGCCGTCGGGGGAGGTGAGGACGACCGGCTTGGGGTCGGTGACAGGCCCGGTCACGGCGAGCATAAGCCAGCCGTCGTGGCCTTGGTCGCGGTCGGTTTCCGTGTCCCAGGCGGGTACGACGCAAGGCGAGCGGAAATTGGTGTCGCCGGCGGTGTCGTCGACTGCGGTGCCGGTGCGCTCGGCGGCATCGGAGACGTCAGTGTCGTCAGCGTCAGCGTCGTCGGCGTCGAGGTCGTCGTAAAGCCTGTCCACGTGCGCAACGTGGGCGATCTGGATGGTGTTTCCTGCCGGGGTTTCGGAGGAGAAGTACAGGTTGACGCCGTCGCCCGCGGAGGTGACGGAGCCTGCACGGATGTTGGTTTCGTCGCCGGAGGGGACGATGACGTCGTTGCAGTCGAGCCAGTTGAATGCGTCGTCTTCGCTGACTTCGTGGCCCCAGCGGCTCGGGGTGTCGGGGGTTGGGCGGTACTGGTAGAACATGTGCCACAGGCGGTTCTCGCGGCTGCCGATGCGGAATACGCCAGCTGGGCCTTCGAGAATGCCGCGTTCTGCGGTGACGTGTAGTTCGGGACGGTAGACCGTCATCAGATCAACCCCTTGTAGATGTCTACGGTTTGTTTCGCGATTGTGCGCCAGGAGAAGGATTCTTTGGCTCGGGTGAGTCCGGCGCTGCCCATGGCGGCGGCGCGGTTTTTGTCGCCGGCGACAGCGTTGACCGCCTCGGCGAGGCGTTGTTCGAAGTCGGTGGTGTCGTCGGGCGTGTAGTCCACAAGCACGCCGGTTTCGCCGTCGACGACGACTTCGGGGATGCCGCCGACGCGCGAGGCTACCACCGCGGTGCCGCACGCCATGGCCTCCAGGTTCACGATGCCCAGCGGTTCGTAGACGGATGGGCAGACGAAGACGTCGGCGATGGTGTAGACCTGGCGTACTTTTTCGGCGGGCAGCATGTCTTGGACCCAGAACACGCCGTCACGCTGCGCTTGTAGCTTTTCGACGAGCCCACGCGTCTCAGCAGCAATCTCCTCGGTGTCGGGGGCGCCGGCGCAGAGGATGAGCTGGACGTCGTCGTCGAAAAGCTGCGCTGCTTTGAGCAGGTGGGCGACACCTTTTTGGCGGGTGATGCGCCCGACAAACGCGACGACTGGGCGTGTGGTGTCGATGCCGAGTTCGTCGGCGATGGTGCCGGTGTCCGGGTACCAGTTGGCGGGGTCGATGCCGTTGAGGACGACGTGGACGCGGGAGTCGTCGATACGCGGGTAGGCGCGCAAAATGGCATCTTTCATTCCGGCAGATACGGCGATGACCGCGTCGGCGTTTTCCATCGCGTTTTTCTCCGACCAGGACGACACGTTGTAGCCGCCGCCGAGCTGTTCGCGCTTCCACGGGCGGTCCGGCTCGAGCGAGTGGGCGGTGACCACGTGGGGGATCTCGTGGAGCAGCCCGGCGAGGTGGCCGCCGAGGCCCGCGTACCACGTGTGCGAGTGCACCACGTCGAGCCCGGCTGCGGCATCGGCCATGCGCAGGCCTGTGGACAGGGTTTTGATCGCGCTATTGGCCCCCTCGAGTGCGGGGTCGACGCCGTGGACGTATACACCTGCGGCGTCGCGTGGGGCGCCCATGCAGTGGACGTCGACGTCGGCGAATTCGCGCATGAACCGCGTGAGTTCTGTGACGTGCACCCCGGCGCCGCCGTAGACCTCCGGCGGGTATTCGCGCGTGAGCATTCCTACCTTCATGTCCGCCGAGCCTACTGACGTTGCGGAATCCCTGCACGAGCCTTGAATTGGCATTAGCCTTGCGGTTATGAAAAGCCAGCCTCGAGTTCTCGCCATTGTCCTGGCCGGCGGGGAAGGCAAGCGCCTGTTTCCCCTGACGGCTGACCGTGCCAAACCCGCCGTTCCGTTCGGCGGCAACTACCGTTTGATCGATTTTGTGCTGTCGAATTTGGTCAACGCCGGCTACATGCGTATTGCGGTGTTGACGCAGTACAAGTCGCACTCGCTGGACCGCCATGTGGCTACGGCGTGGAACATTTCGGGGCCAACGCAGCAGTACATCGCGTCGGTTCCGGCGCAGCAGCGTCGCGGCAAGCGTTGGTACAACGGGTCGGCGGATGCGATTGTGCAGTCGCTGAATCTCATTTACGACGACATGCCTGACTACGTCTTGGTCTTTGGCGCGGACCACGTCTACCGGATGGATCCGTCGCAGATGGTCGAAGATCACATTGCGTCGGGCAAGGCCGCCACCGTGGCAGGCATTCGCGTGCCGCGTGCGGAGGCGAGCGCGTTCGGTTGCATCCAGGCCGACGATGACGGCACGATCACCGAGTTTTTGGAAAAGCCAGCAGACCCACCGGGTACCCCGGACGATCCGGAGATGACGTTCGCATCGATGGGCAACTATTGCTTCTCTACCGAGGCGCTAATCCAGGCGCTGCTGGAGGACGAGCAGAACGAGGATTCCAGCCACGACATGGGCGGCGACATCATCCCGTACTTCGTCGCGCAGGGCGAGGCGAATGTGTACGACTTTTCCAACAACGGGGTGCCGGGTGCCACGGACCGCGACCGGGGTTACTGGCGTGATGTGGGCACGATTGATTCGTTCTACGAGGCCCACATGGATCTGATTTCCTCGCACCCGGTGTTCAACCTGTACAACAAGGCGTGGCCGATCCACGCGACTGACGACGACAACCTGCCCCCGGCAAAGTTCGTCCTCGGTGGTATTGCGCAGGAGTCCATTGTGGCGTCCGGCTCGATCATTTCCGGTGCGACGGTGCGTAACTCGGTGCTGTCCACCGACGTGCGCATCGAAGAAGGCGCGACGGTGGAGGGCTCTGTGCTCATGCCGGGTGTGCGCGTGGGCAAGGGCGCGGTGGTGCGCCACTGCATCCTGGACAAGAACGTTTACGTCTCCGATGGGGAGACGGTCGGTGTGAATACGGAGCGCGACCGCGAGCGGTTCACGGTGTCCGACGGCGGTGTTGTCGTCGTCGGTAAGAGCGAAGTTGTTTAGCCGATTTTGGTGATCAGCGTCAGGCCGCCGTCAAGCGGCAGACGCGCCACCGCGGCGCCGCGCTCGGCTGTCAGCGTATCGACGAACTCATCCGCCTCACGGGCGGCCTCTGTTTCGCGGTCGCGGCGGGTGGGGTCGGCCACGGTGCCGTCGAGAAGCGAACCTGCAAGCACCAACGTGCCGCCCGGGGCCAGCAACGGCCAGGCGGCCTCGATGAGCGGGCGCAGTTCGACGGGGGAGACGTCTGCGTAGACGATCTGGTAGGCGTCGTTAGCCAAGCGCCCCATTACTTCGAGGGGACGTGCGGTGAGGAAACGCACACGCGACGGGCTAAACCCTGCGTTGCGCACCGCTTCCTTCGCGCCGGCCTGCAGTGCGGCTTCCGGCTCGATGCAGGTCATGGTGGCCTTCTCCGGCAGGCCTGCGAGCAGGTGCAAGCCCACAACACCGGCGGCCGGGGTCACCGCAACCGCACCCTGGGATGCGTTCGGGGTTGCCGCCGCGAGCACCGTCAACAGGTCGCCGACCACCGGGCTGGGTGCCGGGGTGCCGTTTTCGGCAGCGTCCTCGCGCGCTGCGCGCAAAGCTTCCGCAACCTGGTTGGAAAGGTGGCCGCCTTCGGTGGAACGGGCGGCGAGGTACGAGTTCATCTGGGTAAATGCGGTCTCACTCACACGCCACATCATAGCCGTGTTGCGTTCACAGGATTCTGTTAACTGGTTGGCTGGCTTTGGGGCAGTGAGTCTGCGAAACTGTTGCGCATGAGCACTGACGTTCCACTCACCGGTACCGCAGCGTTTGACGCAGGCCAGGCAGCAATGCCGACCTGGTCTGAACTGGTGAAAGAACATGCCGACAGTGTCTACCGCCTGGCGTTTCGCCTCTCCGGTAATCAGCACGACGCGGAAGATCTTACGCAAGAGACGTTCATGCGTGTGTTCCGCAACGTGAAGCAGTACCAGCCTGGAACGTTCGAAGGCTGGCTGCATCGCATCACCACGAACCTGTTTTTGGACATGGTGCGTCGCCGCGCGAAGATCCGCATGGAGGCCCTGCCCGAGGATTACGAGCGCGTGCCCGGCACCGACATGACCCCGGAAGATGCGTACTCCGTGACCAACCTGGACCCTGCGTTGCAGAAGGCGTTGGACGATTTGAAGGCGGAGTTCCGCGTGGCCGTGGTCCTGTGTGATGTGGTGGGGATGAGCTACGAGGAGATCGCTGAAACCCTCGGAGTGAAGATGGGTACTGTACGATCGCGTATCCACCGTGGTCGCGCGCAGATGCGCGAGTCGTTGGAGAAGCAAGCCCTCCACAGCGCCGCCGCGAAGGAACTTATCCGCGCCCGGTAGCAGGGAAGGAGTCGGCGCCGTGACTAGGTTTAACTCCACCGATCATCTCAATCCGGAGGCGATTGCCGCCTATGTGGACGGCGAGTTGTCCAAGGCTGCCACCGTGCGCGCCGAGCGGCACCTGCGGTTGTGTGGGGAGTGTTGTGAGGAAGTTCAGGCGCAGCGGGGGACGTCGCAGCGTCTGCAGGTGTGTAATTCCTCCGACATGCACGCCCCGGCGTCGCTTGTGGAGCGACTGGCGATGCTTTGCGACGAAGACGTGACCGACACCCCCGAAACCCCCAAGGGGATCCGGAGCCGAGTGGAGTCTGCGATTCGCTCGCTGACGCACCGTGAGTAAGGTGAGTTAGGTGTTTTCTAGCATCGGTTGGGGCGAGATTTTCTTCATCCTGATCATCGGGTTGATCGTGATCGGGCCCGAACGCCTGCCTTCTGTCGTCGAGGATGTGCGCGCGGCGATTTACGCTGCGAAGAAGGCGATCAACAACGCCAAGGCGGAACTCAATGGTGAACTGGGGGAGTTCGAGGAGTTTAAGAAGCCGATCGATACTGTCTCGCGCTATGCGGCGATGGGGCCGAAGCGTGCGATGGCGAAGGTGTTGTTCGAAGACGACGACCCCAGCGAGCCTCCAGCGCCGAAGACACCACCACAGGCGCCGCCGCAACAACAAATGCGCCCCGAGCCGCGGGATTCGCAGCCGGAGCGCAAAGGCTTTTCCTGGGAGGACGTTATTTAACCTGCGGGTTCAGGCTCTTGCCTGCCAGTGAGTTCGGGCGCACCTTTAGCTTGTCGACGATCTCAAGCACCGCCTTGGCCGCCGGCGAATCTGGGTCTGAGATGACAACCGGGGTGCCAGTATCGCCGTGTTCACGCATCTTCGGGTCCAGGGGCACGGAGCCGAGCAGTTTCACGTCCGAATCGGTGAGCTGGGTCAGGCGCTCGGCGACGTGGTCGCCGCCGCCCTCGCCGAAGATGTTGAGTACCGTGCCGTCCGGCATGGTCATGCCCGACATGTTCTCGATTACGCCGGCGATCTTCTGATCAGTCTGCTGGGCAATCGTGCCGGCGCGCTCCGCGACTTCGGCTGCCGCAGCCTGAGGGGTGGTGATGATCAGCAGCTCCGCGTTTGGCACCAACTGTGCGACGGTGATCGCCACATCACCCGTTCCCGGCGGCAAATCCATAAACAGCACGTCCAGGTCGCCCCAGTACACGTCACCCAAGAACTGCTGGATCGCACGGGTGAGCATCGGACCACGCCACACGATAGGGGCGTTGCCTTCCACGAATTGCCCCACCGAGATGTGACGGACGCCGTGGGCGATAGGGGGCATGATCATTTCGTCGACAAGCGTGGGGCCCTGGTCCTCAGAACCCATCAATCCCGGCACCGAGTGGCCGTAGATATCGGCATCAACAATGCCCACCGTCAGGCCCTGGGCGGCCATAGCGGTGGCCAGGTTCACGGTCATCGAGGACTTACCCACACCACCCTTACCGGAGGCCACCGCGATAACACGTGTGCGCGTATCCGGATCCGCAAATGGGATCGCCGGGCCGGTCTGCTCGCCGCGGAGTTTCTGGGCAAGCGCACGGCGCTGCTCGTCGCTCATCGTGTGCAGCGTGATGCTCACGTCGCCCACGCCGTCGAGCTCCTCGACTACAGCGCGCACATTTGACTCGATGGTGTCGCGCATCGGACAGCCTGCGATTGTGAGATAAATACCGACCGCAACATTGTTGCCGTCGATGGTGACCGATTCCACCATGTTGAGCTCCGTGATCGGTTTGCCGATCTCCGGGTCATCAACGCGCGAAAGCGCTTCGTGGACATCGCTTTCCAAAATCTGATGTTCAGTAGCCATTGCCACGCGATTATACGGCCGTTCCTGGGGGATTTTGGAATCCCGATAGACTACCCAGCATGACTGAACCTATGAACCCATCGTTGAATAAGCGTATTGGTGTCACAGAGGTGCCCACCGGCTGGCCCGTGGGCAGCTTTTCCACCTATGCGGAGGCGCAACGCGCCGTGGACAACCTGTCCGATAGAGAGTTTCCTGTAGAGAAGCTTTCCATTGTCGGTGTGGACTTGATGCAGGTGGAAAAGATTACCGGCCGGCTTACATGGCCGAAGGTGCTGGGCACCGGCGCGCTGTCGGGTTTGTGGATGGGCCTGTTTTTCGGCCTGCTGCTTTCCCTCATCTCGGTTCCGGGTGCTGGCCTGACCATGTTCGTGTGGGCGGTTGTTATCGGTGCGATCTTCGGCACGGTGGCCTCCGCTGTGGCCTACGCGTTCACCGGCGGCAAGCGCGACTTCGCGTCTGCAACCACGATCGTGGCTGGCCGCTACGACGTGCTGTGCGAGCCCGATGCCGCCCCGCAGGCCCGCGACATGATCGCACAAGCAGGTGGCCGCATTCCCGCCTCTGAAAACGTCATCGGCGAGTAAACCACCATGAAGGCACACCACCACACTGCCGTAGCCGCCGTTTTGGGCTCGGCTGCGCTCGTATTGTCCGGGTGCGCGTCGGAGGACAACATCTACACTCAGGCGCGGCCGGAGAAGGCCGATATCGCCATCGCCATCGACGGCGCCTCCAACGAACAAGTCGTACTTGGGGAGATCTACAGCCGCGTACTTAAGGGCCAAGGCCGGCCGACGAGCGTGACCTCAGTGACGGGGCTGGATGACGCGCCGACGCTTGAGGTGTTGCGTGAGCAGCCGATTGACTTCGTCGTCACGTGCACTGGGCGTCTGCTCGAAGAGTCGGACCCTAAGGCCGCCAAGGAGCTAGCAGGCGGCGATGTGACCGATGGCGCATATACTGACGAGGTCTATGGGGCCGCTGTCGCCGCCATGCCGGGGGATATGCGCACCGTCGACCCGTCACCCGCCCAAGCGTGCGGAGAGAGCGAACTGTCGCAAAACGTCATCCCGGTGTTCCATAAAGGCACCTTCGACCGCGGTGAGATCAACCGCCTGAACTTCATCACCCGCGTGCTGTCCACTGACCGTCTCGAGGAGATGGCGGAAGAAGTGGACAAGGGGGCCACGGTGGAGGATGCGATTGCGGAGTGGATGATCGAATACGCCCAAATCGACGTCCACCACGACACGCCGGCAGACCCAGAGGATGTGATCGACCCGGACTCTGCGTCCAAATAACCGAATAACAAAAACTCCGGCCCGGCTTTTCACAAGCCGGGCCGGAGTTTTTAGGTGTGCAGGTTAGTCAGCGAATGCTTCCTCAAGCAGCTGCTTTTCTTCCTGCTGGTGCACCTTGGCCACACCGGTTGCGGTGGTGGACTGTGCACGACGGGACACGCGGACCATCTCCGGCATGTCCGGGATCAGGGTGCGCAGGTGCTCGTTGTAGAACGGCCATGCGCCCTGGTTTGCCGGCTCGTCCTGCACCCAGCGGATCTCCTTGGCGTTCGGGTAGTTCTTGAACGCATCCGACAGGCGGTTGAACGGGATCGGGTGGAGCATCTCCACGCGGATGATCGCAACGTCGTCGCGGCCGTCCTTCTGACGCTTCTTATCCAGCTCCCAGTAGATCTTGCCGGAGCACAGCATGATGGTCTTCACCTTGTCGGTGTCGGCGATCTTCTTGTTGCCACGCTCGACGAAGTTCGGGTCGTCGATGACGGACTGGAAGCGGTTGACCTCGATGAAGTCAGACGGCTGGGACACTGCAGCCTTGTTGCGCAGCATGGACTTCGGGCTGAAGACGACCAGCGGACGCTTCATCTCGCCGAGAGCCTGGCGGCGCAGCAGGTGGAAGTGGTTCGCCGGGGTGGACGGCTGCGCGATGGTCATGGAGCCTTCCGCGACGAGCTGCAGGTAGCGCTCGATGCGTGCCGACGAGTGGTCCGGACCCTGACCCTCGTAGCCGTGCGGCAGCAGGGAGATCAGGGAGGAAACCTCGCCCCACTTGGTCTCGGAGGAGGACAGGTACTCGTCGATAATCGTCTGGGCGCCGTTGGCAAAGTCACCGAACTGTGCTTCCCAAGCGACAACGGCGTCCTTGTTGCCAAGGGTGTAGCCGTACTCGAAGCCCATGCCTGCGTACTCGGTCAGTGCGGAGTTGTAGACCTGGAACTGGCCGCCGTTGCCGGCTTCCTGCGCGTTGTGGTCGAGCGGGTTGAACGGCTCGGCGTTGTCCGGGTTGTACAGCACAGCGTGGCGCTGGGTGAAGGTACCGCGCTGGCAGTCCTCACCGGCGAGGCGGACGAACTTGCCCTGCTCAGCCAGGGAACCGAAGGCGAGCAGTTCGCCCCAGCCCCAGTCGATGTCGCCGTCGGTGAACGAGCCGCCGCGCTTGGACAGGACGGACTTGAGACGCTTGTTCGGGGTGAAGTCCTCCGGCAGGTTGGCGTACGCGTCTGCGAGGCGCTTGAACTGCTCTTCGGAGATGTTCGTGTCCAGGCCGCGGGTGAGCTTCTGGGAATCGGTAATACCGGTCTGCTCGCTCGGCTGGCCCTTCTCGGACTTCACGTCGGTGAAGACGGCGTCGAGCTGGTCGTGGAAGTCCTGTGCGGCCTTCTCTGCGTCTTCCTGGGTGATGTCGCCACGACCGATGAGGTCCTGGGTGTAGCGGGTACGCACCGACGGGTGGTTGTTGATGCGCTCGTACATGACCGGCTGGGTCACGGTCGGGTCATCAGCCTCGTTGTGGCCGCGCAGGCGGTAGCAGATGAGGTCGATGAAGACGTCCTTGCCAAACTCGCGGCGGTACTCGGTAGCGAGCTGCGCAACCCATGCGGCTGCCTCCGGGTCGTCGCCGTTGACGTGGAACACCGGGCAGTCGAAGCCCTTGGCCAGGTCGGTGGCGTAGTAGGAGGAACGGCCGGAATCCGGGGTGGTGGTGAAGCCGATCTGGTTGTTCACCACGATGTGGATGGTGCCGCCGACGGTGTAGCCCGGCAGGCGGGACAGGTTCAGGGTCTCCTGGACGATGCCCAGGCCGGTGAACGATGCGTCGCCGTGGAGCATGAGCGGAACCACCGGGTGGTCCTCGCGGCCCTTGGCAGCCTTGATCTGGTCTTCCTTGGCGCGCGCCATACCGACGAGCACCGGGTCGACTGCCTCAAGGTGGGACGGGTTCGCAGCCAGGGAGACCTTGATCTCGCCGTCGCCGAACATCTGGATGTGCTCGCCCTCGAAGCCGAGGTGGTACTTCACGTCGCCGGAGCCACCCTGCTGGGCTGCGCGCATGTTGCCTTCGAACTCGTTGAAGATCGTTGCAACTGGCTTGCCCACGATGTTGAACAGGACGTTCAGGCGGCCACGGTGCGGCATGCCGATGACAACCTCTTCCAGGCCCTGGCCTGCAGCGGTGTCGATGATGGCGTCCATCAGCGGGATGAGGGTCTCTGCGCCCTCGAGGGAGAAGCGCTTCTGGCCGAGGTACTTCGTCTGCAGGAAGTTCTCAAAGGCCTCAGCGGCGTTGAGCTTCTGCAGGATGTACTTCTGCTCTGCACCGGTCGGCTTCGGCATGCCTGCTTCGACGCGGTCGCGCAGCCATTCGCGCTCGTCGCGGTCCAAGATGTGGGAGTACTCGGAGCCGACCTTGAGGGTGTAGGAGGAGCGCAGGCGCGCCATAACCTCGCGCAGGGTCATCTGCTCCTTACCGCCAAAGCCACCGACGTGGAAGGTGCGGTCCAGGTCCCACAGGGTCAGGCCGTGGGTTTCCATGAGCAGGTCACGGGAATCCGGCTTCGCCAGACCAGGCTGGTGCCACTGCAGCGGGTTGGTGTCAGCGATGAGGTGGCCGCGGGAGCGGTATGCCTCGATGAGCTGCATGACACGGGTGTCCTTGTTAATGCCCGTGTTCGGAAGATCCTGTGCCCAGCGAAGCGGGGAGTACGGGATCTGCATGGACTGGAAGATTTCGTCCCAGAACTTGTCGTCGATAAGCAGCTGCGAAATGTCGCGCAGGAACTCGCCGGACTCTGCACCCTGGATGACGCGGTGGTCGTAGGTGGAGGTCAGCGTGACCAGCTTGCCAACGCCGAGCTCAGCGAGGCGGTCCTCGGACGCGCCGGCGAACTCTGCCGGGTAGTCCATAGCGCCAACGCCGACGATGGTGCCCTGGCCCTTGGTCAGGCGCGGGATGGAGTGGCGGGTGCCGATGCCGCCCGGGTTGGTGAGCTGGATGGTGACACCGGAGAAGTCATCCATGGTCAGCTTGCCGTCGCGTGCACGAGCGACGATGTCCTCGTATGCGTCAACGAACTCGGAGAAGGACTTCTTCTCGCACTCCTTGATCGCAGCGACGACGAGGGAGCGGGAACCGTTCTTGCCCGGAAGGTCGATAGCCAGGCCGAGGTTGATGTTCTCCGGCTGGATGGCGAAGGACTTGTTGCCGTCCTCCTTGTAGTTCTTGTTCATGTCCGGGTGCAGCTTCGTCGCCAGGACGATGGCGTAGCCCAGGATGTGGGTGAAGGAGACCTTGCCGCCACGGGTGCGCTTGAGATGGTCGTTAATCAGCGCGCGGTTCTCAAACATGAGCTTGACCGGCATGTCTCGCACGGTCGTCGCCGTCGGCACCTCGAGCGACTCGTTCATGTTCTTCGCAATCGCACGGAATGCGCCCTTGAGCTGGAACTCGCCCGGCTCGACCTCGACCTGTGCGATCTTGTCCAGCGGGGAGGCCTTCGGCTTCGGCAGGGTGCGCTTCGGGCGGTTAGAGACCTTTGCTGCGGCCTCGTCGACCTTGGTCTCGCGACCATCCTGCGAAGGTGCGCCGGTGGAACGGGCAACCTTCGGGTCGGTCTTCGCCTGGCTTGCACCTGCCTGCGAAGGGGTGACGTTGGACGTGCCATTAGCGGTCTTCGGTGCACCCTTTTTCTCAAACAGTTCACGCCATTCGGCGTCGACCGAGTTCGGGTCGTCCTTGTACTGCTGGAACATCTCGTCAACCAGCCAGCTGTTCTGGCCGAACGTGTTTTCGCTGCTCACGGCAGGTTCTCGCCTTCCTTCTGTTTCGATTTCGCGGAACGTTTCTTTGACTGTAATCGTCCGCGCTGATATGGCGCGAACTTGGGTTGTTCCTGTCCACGGGGTTTCCGTCTTTCACCCCCGTTAGCGGTTGGCAGCCCACATTTGGGCATACCTACCGCCGGCGGTGAGGAGGTCCTCGTGGCAACCGTCCTCAATGATACGTCCTTCGTCGATGACGAGTATTCGGTCGGCCCTCGCAGCGGTTGCGAGGCGGTGTGCGACGACCACTGACGTGCGCCCCGAGGTTGCACGGTCGGCGGCGTCGAGCACCGCGCGTTCGGTTGCGGGATCAAGGGTGGCGGTGGCTTCGTCGAGAAGCAGCACGGCAGGGGAGAGCATCTCCGCGCGTGCGAGTGCGATGATCTGGCGCTGCCCGGAACTCAAGCCTCGGCCGCGTTCACCGACGCGCGCGTTGAAGCCGCCGGGGATCGTATCGACGACACCGAGCGCGCCAATGCGGTTCACCGCCGCCTCGATCTCCTCTGGGGTCGCGCCCGGCGCGCCGTAGGCGATGTTGTCTGCGACGGTGCCAGGGAAGAGGTAGGACTCCTGTGGGACCTGGGCGAGTGCGCGGCGCCAGTCTGCAAGCGGGAACTCCGCAATGTTTGTGCCGGAAGCGCGCACCTCGCCGGAGGTGGGATCGTAGAACCGGGCGAGCAGTTTGACCACGGTGGATTTGCCCGCACCTGTTGGGCCGACGAGTGCCACGGTGGTACCTGGCTCGATGGTCAGGTCCATGTGGTCAATCACGGGGGAGGCGTCTGTATCGGTGGAGGCTGAATAGGAGAAGGTGGTGTCGTCGAAAAGCAATGGCCCACTTGCGGCGCTGTGAGCACCCGGGTTGGTGCCGGTGTCGGGGACGGTGGTGCGCTGGGCAAGGAGTGCGCGGATGCGGTCGAAGCTGACGGTGGCTTGCTGCCAGGAGTCGAAGATTTGGCCAAGCTGCTGGATAGGGCCGTAGAGCTGGCCGAGGTACATGGTGAATGCGACGAGCACACCGACGGACAGCGATCCGTCGGCGATGCGTCCCGCACCAAAGCCGACGATGACGGCGGTCATGGTTTGGGAGATGAAGTGCATGCCTGGGAAGTACAGCGCGACCAGGGTGACGGAGCGCATGCGCAGGTGGCGGTATTCGTCGCTTAGGGCGGTGAAGTGCGCTTCGAAGTGGGTCTGCGCGCGGTGGGTTTGGGTGGTGCGGATGCCGCCGATGAGTTCCGCGAACTCGCCGTTGACCGTGGAGATCTGTTCGCGTGAGGCCTGGTAGTAGCGCTTGGAGAAGACTCTGAACGCCCAGGTAGCGACGACAATCACCGGGACGGCGGTCAGCGCGATGAGGGTGAGTTCGCCGTCTGTGGCAACGAGCATAACGATCACGCCCACGAGAGAGCCGACGGCGACAATCGCCTGGGCAAGCCCGGTTTGTAGGAAGCTCGACAAGGTGTCGATGTCCGTGGTCATGCGCGTCATGATCTTGCCGGACAGTCGCGATTCGAAGTAACTCAACCCCAGTTGCTGCAGGTGCGCGTAGGAGCGCAGGCGCAGCCCGTAGAGGAGGCGTTCGCCGGAGCGCGACGACAAAACAGTCATGAGTGCATCCGAGGCCCAGGCGATCGCGACCACACCGAGCGCAATGAGCCCCGCGTTGATCAGGTTCTCCTGGTTACTTGGGGTAATGCCGCGGTCCACGGCGGCGCGCACGATGGTGGGGAAGGCCAAGTCCGCCAGCACGCCCACAATCAGCAGGGCGACGGTGCCAGCGATGAGCCAGCGCACGGCCTTGAACATGTCGCGGATGTGGAATTCGCTCGACGGGGTGCGCAGGCGGGTCAGTGTCTGCTCGGCCAGATCTGGCAGTTCGCGCGCTTCCGGGAGGCGCTCCACGCGTGCGAGCAGTTCCGGGGTGGCGTTGATGGTGGAGGCGCGCCCGCTCGTCGGCACGATCACGCGCTCCTGCGGTTCGGTGTCCACTTCGGGCCACAGGTCGCCAATCTCCTCGTACAGCGTCTCGGACTCGGGGTCCATGGAGGCGCGGTACTCGTCGGTTGCCATGACCTCGTCGCGGGGCCCTTGCTTGACGACGACCCCACCGCGCACCACCGCTACCCGATCCGCATGATCCACCGTGGACTGGCGGTGGGCCACGGTCAGCACTGCGATGTCGCTGAGTGCCTCGCGCAGGTTGGCCAAGATGTGGGCTTCGTTGATGGAGTCGATGGCGCTGGTGGCGTCGTCAAGCACGAGCACCTTCGGTGTCGACATGAGCGCGCGGGCGAGTGCGATGCGCTGGCGCTGGCCGCCGGAAAGCGTGAGGCCACGCTCACCGACCTGGGTGTCGTAGCCGTCGGGGAGGCGCTCGATGAACTCGTCTGCCAGGGCGAGACGTGCCGCCTCACGCACCGCGACATCAAGTTCGTCCGGCGACATGTAATCGGCAGCCCCCATGGCGATGTTGTCGCGCACGGAGGAAGAGAAAAGGAAGGCGTCGTCGAAAACACAGACCACATCGCCACCGGTGACCGTGCCCGTATCCGGGGTGTAGAACCCGCCAGCTAGCTGCACCGCCATGGTTTTACCCGCGCCGGGCGGGCCGACCATTGCAACGGTCTCGCCCGGCGCGACCGAAAGGGTGAAGCCGTTTAAGACGTTGTGGCCGCCGGTGGAAAAGTGCACGTCGCTAAAGTGCAGGCCGGGTTCGGCAGGCAAGTTTTCGGTGGAATTCGCGGTGGAATTCACGGTGGAGTTTGCGGTGGACTCTTCAGGTGCGAGTGCCAGCACGTCCGCGAGCCTGTCGAAGGAGCTCATACCCATCTGCATGCGGACGTACTGGTTGGTCAGCATCGACAGGGTGGACGTCATCGTGGTCAGGTACGCGGTGAATGCGACGAACTGGCCGATGGAGATCCTTCCGTGGATGGCGAGCATGCCACCGGCGATGATGGTGACCACCAGCGCCACCTTGGGCAGTTGGGAGAGCATCGGCTGGAAGCGTGCGGTGAGTTTCGCCGCCCGCATTTTTACCGCGTAAAGGTGGCGGCCAAGGTTGTCGAGCTGGTCGATCTCGCGCTGTTCCTGCCCGAACGCCTTGACCACACGCACGCCGGAGACGGTTTGTTCGACGTGCTCTGCAAGTTCTGCGGTGGCGTGCTGGTTGACCCACGTTGCTGCGTAGAGCGTTTTGCGCGACCGGTTGGCCTCCCAAAGGAGCACAGGCAACAGTGCCAGCGACATCGCGGTCAGTGCGACGTCCATGCTCAGCATGACGATCAAGGTGGCTACCAGTTGCACGATGCGCGTGAGCATCATCGCCAGAGTGTCCAGCACCGTCTGGTACATGTTCAGATCCGAGATCGAGCGCGAGACAATCTGGCCGGTCACGATCTTGTCCTGTCCCGGCCCGTCCAGGCGGTGCAGTGTGCGCAGGATCTTGGTGCGCAACCAGTGTTGCGAGGTCGTTGCAAGGCGACCGGAGGTGGTGCGCCGGATGATGCTCAGGACGTAGGTGGCCGCTGCGACTGCCACCATCAGCCACGCCACGCGGGCAACGGAACCGTCCGCATTCCCGGTGGCAATATCAATCGCTTGGCCAGTAAGAGCGGGCTCGGCCACGCGGGTGAGCGCCGCCAAGATGGCAGCGGCGAACGCGACGGCGGCAGGCGCGCGGTTCGCCTTGAGCGATTGGGTAAGAAGTGGGCTAGTGGTCCTCATGTTCCTTGTCGTTGCTGTCCTTCCCGCTACTGTCCTTACCGTCGCGGAAGATCTTCAAAATCCATGCAGCGAATTCCTTCGGGTTGAAGCCACCCTTGATGCGACCGGTCTCATCGGCCGTGTCTTCGGGCTCGAGCGGGGTGGCAAACTGCAGCGGCACCGGGCCGAGGGCCTGCTGAATGTTATCGATGATGTTGCCGGCCAGCTTGCGGTTCACCGTCGTACCGGCAATCGCACCCAGGCCGAGCGGCAGCATCTTGCCCAGCCAGGCGCGACGCATGGAACGACGCAGCGAACGCATAGCCATGCGCTGCAGCACGTTGTTGGTCTCATTGAGCGTCGGGCCAGAAAAGCGCGACAGGGTGGCCTTGCCAGGCAGCTTGCGGGAGTTTTCGCCGAGCAGCGTATCCACGATTGCTAGACCCTTCGTACCCATCAGCGTGGTCAGCACGATGGCGCGGCGGTGCTCGGGGTCGGAGATGTCGTCGCCACGCAAATATGCCGATGACATGGCGTAAAACGCCGCGAGATCCAGAAAGAGGGCGGACTCGCCGGCCACAGCAGCAGCACCTGTGAACAGGCCAACGCCTGGTACTGCCGCAGCGGCACCCACACCGGCACCGGTGCCCGTGACGGTGTTTTTCAGATGCTTATCCATAATCGCCTGGATTTCAGCCGGGGACTTATCCGGATTGTCGCGACGCAACCAATCCACATACCCGCGGATCACAGAGGTCTGCAGTCGCACGGCCTTGTCCACCGCGCCGATGAAAACACGACCGAGTTTGCCCGCGTCCTTTTCCAGCTGCGCTGAATTTTCCTGCAGCGCGACCTTGATTTCCTTGCGGAGCTCCGTCTCGTCGATCTGCGTTGATTTCTTCTTACCGAACACGTTTATCCTCCTGCCGTGAACTGGCGATGGGTAATTGGTACAGCATAGAACGACTTCATATCCCGGGAAGACCGGGCGGAAACGCTCTAGGCTTGAACGCATGAATGCGCGCCGCCAACCAGTCGTACAGACAACGGCCGGAGCCGTGCGCGGTCAAGTCGACCCGCACACCGGAATGCGCACCTGGCGTGGCGTGCCATTCGGCGCCAACACCGCTGGTACTCACCGGTTCCGCGAACCGAAACCCGTCCAACCCTGGCCTGGGGTGCGCGACTGCACACGCTTCGGCCCACCCGCCATGCAAGGCACCTTCGGCATCCGTGGCACGGTGCTTGGTTCGGAGGACTGCCTCAACTTAGACATCGTCAGGCCCGACACTGATGAGGTCTTGCCTGTCGTTGTCTGTTTCCACGGCGGCACTTTTGTCACCGGCGCCAGCCACGAAAAAGTCCTCCAAGGTCATCGCCTCACCGCCGCGACGAACATTGTCTACGTCTCCTTAAACTTCCGCCTCGGCGTGCTCGGCTACCTCGATGTGCGATCGCTTGGCGACGACTGCGTGGCCAACCCCGCTATCCGCGACCAGATCCTCGCCCTGCGGTGGATCCGGGACAACATCGCAGCCTTCGGCGGCGACCCAGATGCTGTGACCATCATGGGCGAATCCGCAGGCGGTGCTGCCGTGCTGCATCTCATGTGCGCACCCGATGCCCGCGGCCTGTTCCACCGCGCAATCGCGCAGTCCCCGCCACCGGCCAGCGTCCACTCGAGGCGCCAAGCCGCCAGGTGGGTCCAAGCCCTCATCAGGAAACTCGGGCTCGCACCAGACACCACCCTTGACCAGCTGCGCGACATCCCCGCAGAAACCCTCGTGCGCGCCGGGCAATCACTGATGTTTAACAGCAAGGAAGCGCTGCAATTCAACATCAGCTTCATGCCCACCCTGGACAGTGCCAGCCTGCCCCAACACCCCATTGACACGTTCAACGCTGGCGAGCAAGCCCGCGTGCCACTGATCGTGGGAACCAACTCCGACGAAGCCAGTTTCACCAAAGCCATCTACCAAACCTCCCGCCAGCGCCAACGTGCTGCGCGCCGGGCGTTGAACGTGTTTGACCCGGACAATGCGCTGGATGTCATCGAGGCGTACGACGATGTCGGCGCACGCGGCGACTTTGCGGAGTTGATGGCAGACGCCGTGTTCTGGGCCCCGAGTGTCATCCTGGCCACCGCGCACCGCATGGTCGCGCCGACCTATATGTATCGCTTCGCCTACGCATCTGCCGCGATGCGCAAGTTGGGCCTCGGCGCGATTCATGCAGCTGACCTGGTTGCGGTCTATGGCGATCCCTTTGCCACAGTGACCTCCAAACTGGATCGCTTCGGGCCGCGAGACACGTTCCAAGAGATCAGCCGGCTCATGCAGTACCACTGGGGCGAGTTCTTCCACACCGGCACACCTGGTACGGAGTGGCCCAGCTATGGGTTTAAGCGTGGCGACGACCCGGGGCGTGCGACTGCGGTGTTTGAGTACGGCATACGTGTGGAATACGACCCGAAAGCGGAGCAACGCACCGCGTGGGAGTCGTTTGACATGCGCGAGTGGGGAATTAGCCGGACGGATTTGTGACATCCGCGATGATAATTCCAGGCACGCGTCAGCGAACGTGGCTAGGCTGAAGCCAGTCTGAAGGTCAATGCGGAAGGAACCCACTGTCATGAGCTTTTTCGAGGACATCGCGGCCGCGTTGGACCGCGACGGTATTGAGTCGCGCGTAGGCGGGGACACGATGTTTGTCCCCATGTCCGCGGCGTTGGAATTGCAGTTTGTGGAAATTGATCCGCACCTGCCAGCGGCGAACGTGTACATCGCCGCCGCTGACGTGGACGAGGACGACGAAGAGTTTGAGGCCGTCTTAGTCGCTGTGGTGTTCTCCGTGGAGGCAGCGGTGACTGCTGTTGCTGAGCACATGGCGACCGACCAGGTGGTAACAGTGCTGCGCGACCTGCTGGAAAGCACGGACGAGCGCATTGGGGATCTCGAGTTCTTCCAGGACCACGTCAACCCGCAGCAGGTGCGCGCCGAAGTGGGCGCGAATGCCGAGTTGCAGGTCGTCGTCGAAGCCGTCAACGGCGTGCCGAGCGCCACAGTGACCTTCGTTGCACTCCCGGATGACTACGACGATGTCATCGAGGACGCCGAGGGCGAGTTGTGGGAGTCCGACGGCGATGCGGAACTGTCTGAGGAGGACCGCGCACGTCTGTTTGACGTCATCCATGATGAGGCAGTTGCCGACGCTGAGAAGCTCGAGCTGGGCAGCTTCACCGACTTCGACCGCCTCTTTGACGTGCTGTCGCTCGCCGCCGACCAGGCAGAGGAATGGGAGGCGCAGCTGCTTCCAGTCGACGACGAGATTGACGAGCCGGACGTCTACGACATCTTCGGCCAAGACGACGAAGACTACGACGAGGACCTCGATGATGAGGATGATGAGGATCTCGACGACGAAGACTTCGACGAGGACGACGAGGACTAAGCCGCGCTGAGTCCTTCGAACATGGAGGAGGGCGACTCGATCGGGGTGAACGCCCCGTCGACGAGCCAGACGTAACTTGCTGCCTTCGCCCCCGGAATTTCGTGGACGGTGTGGGCAGCATCATCGGGGATGACCGCGCGCACCCAGGACTCGGCAAGCAACGTGTCCACGGGAACCCCCGCGGCATCGGTCACGCGCAGTTCGATCAAGTAGGCCGGAATGTGGCGCTGCCCGTATCCCTGAATACGAGCGCGGGCGCGCGGGCCAACACGCCGCCGCGTAACCGCCAACGACAGCGTCGGACCGTTGTCTATCCGGGGTAGCGATATCACCGGTGGCCGCCAGGTCGCAGCCGGGCGAGACAGCGAGCGCGGGTGGTGGATCATCGCGTTGATGGCGTGCAGCTTCTCGGGGAAGAGGTCTCGGATTTCAGCAGCCAAGGAATCGGCACTGGCGTATGCATCGGCATCCACAGTGGGGGAGGTGCGGAACATGGACAGGGCATTCTTTGCGTTCAACTTCATGGCTCAAACACTAAAAGTCGCTCCGACACCACCCGGTACATATTCGAACATATGGGCGATACGGCTATTTGACGCGTTGTGTAACCTTGCTGTTTATGAGTGCGAATAAGGTGGTGAAACCGTCGATACCCCGCACCATTTGGGTGCTCACGGGCGCCGCCTTCATTGTTGCGCTCGGGTACGGGTTAATCGCTCCGGTTCTCCCGCAGTTTGCGGGAAGTTTCAACGTATCCATGGCCGCAGCAGGTGCGGTCGTGTCTGTGTTTGCTCTCGCCAGGTTGCTTGGTGCGCCCGGCGCGGGTGTGTTGGTGGACAAACTGGGCTCGCGCCCGATCTACCTCACAGGCTTGAGCATCGTGGCTGTCTCCACGTTCTTCGTGGCGTTTGCCCAGGCGTATTGGCAGATTCTTGCGTTGCGGTTCATCGCGGGTTTCGGCTCGACGATGTTTACGTTGTCGGCGCAGGCGTTGATTGTGCGGGTGACGCATCCTTCGATCCGTGGCCGCGCGAACGCGTTGTACGCCTCGGCGTTTCTTGTGGGCAATGTGTTCGGCCCAATCGTGGGCGCAGCGTTGTCGTATTTGGGTTTCCGTATCCCATTTGCCATTTACGGCGTGGCGGTCGCGATTGCGGCCGGCCTCGTCGCGTGGCTTACACAGCCGCGTCCAGGTGCGAAGGCGTTGCCGAAGGCGAAGCCAGCAATGCGGTTGCGTAGCGCCTGGAAGGTGCCCACCTACAGGGGATTGCTGGTCGCGGCGTTTACCAATGGGTTTGTGAATATGGGTGCGCGCGTGGCGGTGTTGCCGCTCTTTGCCGCCGCGGTGTTTGAGCAAGGCGGGGCAGCGGCTGGTTTCGCGCTTACGGCGTTCGCGCTCGGTATGGCAATCATGTTGCAGTTCTCCGGGCGCATGTCGGATCACTTCGGTCGGCGCCCGATGATCTTCGCGGGCATGGCAATGTCTGCGGTGTTTACAGCGGTGCTTGGCACGGCGACGAGTTTCTGGCCGCTCATGATCTGGTCGGTGCTGGCCGGCGTGGCTTCCGGCACGATGAGCCCGTCCATTCAGGCAGCGTTGGCGGACATTATTGGCAATGAACGCTCCGGCGGTAAGGTGTTATCCACATTCCAGATGACGCAGGATGCGGGCCAGATTTTCGCACCTGTGGTTGTCGGTGCGATTGCGCAGACCGCAGGCTTTACTGCCGCGTTCGGCGTATGCGGTGCAATGTGTGCGGTGGCGGCTGTGGTGTGGCTGATCATCGGTAAGGAAACGATGGTGAAGGAGCCACGATGAGAGTAATTCTGGACTGCGACCCGGGTATCGACGACACCTTAGCCCTCATCTGGCTGACCGCGGCCACGCAGGCAGGCATCCATGAGCTTGAGTGCGTGACCACGACTGCCGGCAACGTCGACGCCGACCAGTGTGCCAAGAACGCCGCATGGATCCTGTCGTTGTGTGGTTTGCCGATTATCTCTCTCGCCGCTGGAGTACCGGCGCCGCTTGAGGTGGAGCTGACTACCACGCCGGAAACCCACGGCGATACGGGGCTTGGCTATGCCACCGCGCCGCAGCGTCACGTCGAACACGACTGGGAGGCGCTGTGGATCGACGCGATTGAGCGTGGCACAGACGATCTTCACCTCATCGTCACTGGTCCCATGACCAACTTGGCGTTTTTCGCCCACGCCCACCCGCAGCACTTTGCGCGCCTGAAGCACATCACGGTGATGGGTGGTGCGGTGAACTACCCGGGCAACACCACGCCGACGGCGGAGTGGAACTTTTGGGTCGACCCGCACGCCGCCGCCGACGTCTTCGACATGACACCGACCCCGATCACGCTGTGTTCACTTGGTGTGACGGAGAAGATGGTGCTTGAGCCTGAGCGGTTGGAGGGGGTCGTCGCAAAGCTAGGCGCGAGCCCGATTGCCCAGCATGTGGGTGACATTGTGCGGTTCTACTTCGAGTTCCACGAGGAGGTCGGGGAGGGCTATCGTGCGCAGATCCACGACTTGCTCACGGTGCTCATCGCGCTTGGTGCGGTGGACTACGAGCATTGCTTGACGACGATCGCCGTCGAGGCCGATTCCGACCTCACCCGCGGCACCTCAGTGGCAGATCTGCGTGGCATTTGGGAGCGCGAACCCAACGCACGCTTAGTCACCGACGCGGACATTGAGGCCGCGTGGGAGTCCTTCGAATGGGCCTGTGAGATCCATGCACGTGTGGTGGCGGGTGATGCGAGTCTTATGGAACTGCGCCACCTCAAAGCGGACGACTAACTGCTACACTGCCTGATCTGAACGTTCCTGCCGAGGTGACATAGGCAGGGGCGCAATTGTTCATTTGCCCGTGAGAATTACGGAAAGTTCCATGTCACACACCACTTCTCAAAACTCGCAGAAGGCGCAGTGGACCCCGCTGCGTCGCGTTCTCGTTGCCCTTGGCGCGCTGATTATCGCGGCGACCTGGCTCTACTTCGTTCTTGTCCGCCCCGCTGACTGGGATCAGGTCACTGGCTCCGGTCCTGGCATCACGTTGCTGGCGGGCTACGGCGTGGGCACCCTGCTGCTACTCGTGGCCATCGTCCCGGTGTTGCCGGCGCGCACGCTTGGGCTGATTCCGATTGCGATCATCATCAACTCCGTCATCGGCGAGATCGTCGGCTCGATTGGTCTGCCGCTGTACCTCGACTCCGTGGGTACCGTGCTGGTCGCAGCCCTGGCCGGCCCGGTTGCGGGCATGGCCACCGGTGCGCTGAACAACGTGGTGTGGGGTCTGGTCAACCCGGCCGCTCTGCCGTTCGCCGCCGGTGCGGCCTTGGTCGGCTGGTTGGCGGGTGTGTTCATTCACCGCTTCAACGCGTTCCGTAACCCTGGCACCGTGGTTGGCTTTGGCCTTGTGCTCGGCGTGGTGGGCGGCATGGTTGCAGCCCCGGTTGCCGCATATGTCTACGGCGGTACCGCCGGTGTGGGCACCGGTGCGCTGGTGAGCCTGTTCCGCGAGATGGGTGGGTCCCTGATCGCATCGGTAACCACCCAGGCGTTCATCTCTGACCCGGTGGATAAGCTCATCGTCCTGTTCATCGCCTATGCCACGGTCAAGGCGCTGCCGAAGCGCACTGTGGCTGCGTTCGCACCGCAGGAACCCGTCGCGCCAGCATCGACACCTGAGGCGTAAAGCACTTCCGTGGCAGCCCGGCTGAGTTCTTCAACCCGTATCAACCCGTTGACCGCTTTGGCCATCGGGGCGTCGGGCTGGATTCTGGTCCTTGGGTTGAACCGGCCAGAAGTTTCACTCGCAGTGCTGGCCATGGCGGTGGTGCTGGGCACGTGGCGGACCCGCAACGTCGCCCTCATCGCGGCCACCGCGTTACTTGCAGCTCCGGTCGCGGCATCCATGGTGCTCATCCACGCGCCCTACGGTGAGCATCGCATCGCGCCGCTGCTTACTAGCGACGGACTTGCCACAGCAGGGGAGTTAGCCGCACGCTTCACCGCACTGATTGCCAGCCTGCTCGCGGCCGTCGCATGGTCGCGTACCCCGGATCTGGCCAAGGCGCTGCAGGCAGCACCGGGTGGCAACAGGATCGGATACATCGCCGGCACGACACTGCAACTCGGCCCCCAAGGTGCACACCGCGCACGGATCGTCCGCGACGCCAACCACCTCAAAGGCGAGCGCATCACCGTAAAAACCGTGGTCCCGAACCTGATCATGCCGGTGCTTACCGAGCTGCTCACCCAAGCCGGTGCTCGCGGCCAAGCCTTAGAGACCGCAGGTTACGACCTCACCGGCCCTCGCACCGTGCTGCGCCCTGTCCACGACAGCCGCATCCAGCGCGTCGCCCGCATCCTCATCCCGCTTGCGTGTTTGGGGGTTGTGTTGTGGATCTGACATTGCTCACACAGACGCTCAACGAGCACCGCGCGGTGCAGGTGGTCGGGAACTCCGGCGCTGGCCTGACCACGTTGGCAGCGCAGGTGCACCACGAGTGGGACCACGCCGCAGTAGTCCAGCAGGACGCCACTGCGCACGTGTCGTATCTTCGCGACACGGTCATCGAGGAAGTTGCCCTCGGTCTCGAACAGCGCGGCGTACCCGCCGACGAGATGCGTCAGCGTTGCCAGGCAATCCTCCACGCTGCAGGGCTGAGCGATCTCGCCGAGCGCAACCCAGCGCAACTCTCCGGTGGCCAAACGCGACGCCTCGCCATCGCAGCTGTTGCGGTGCTTGAGCCGGGCACCTTGCTTCTCGACGACCCCTTCGCCGGCCTCGACCCAACCTCCTGCACCCGCGTCACCGAACTGCTGGCTTCGCTGCCGTCGAAGGTGGTCATCCTGGGCACTCGGCTCCGCGACATCGACTCGGCCGCACTCGGACTTGTCGGTGGCGTTCTCCAGCCGGACGTCCCACCCAACCCGAATCTGCAGTTGCCTGACCGCGTCACAGCAACTGATGAACCGATCGACCTTGGCGAGGTCTCCGCCGTCCGCGGGCAAATACAGCGCAAGTGGTGGCAGTTCCGCACCTCGTCAGAGCCATCGTTCACCGCCGGACCGGTGCAACTGACTGTGCGCCCCGGTGAGGCTATGTGGCTGCGTGGCGACAACGGCGCTGGCAAGACAACGCTCCTCCGCGCGATGGCTGGCCTCGACGACAACCTAGGCTTGGAGCAAACCCGCGGCGTGACGGTGTCGCTGGCACTACAGCGCGCAGCAGACCAGCTCGCCGAATCTACCGTGGGCCGGTTTATCGGCGACGACGAGGCCGTCGCCGCGTTATGCCTCGACGCAGACGCCCACCCGCTGGACCTGCCGTCAGCGCACTTCCGGCTCGCACAGCTTGCCCAGGTGTTCGCCCAGGGGCGCGACCTTGTTCTTCTCGACGAGCCCGACGTCGGCCTCGACATCCCCTCCCGCGAACGCGCCCACGCCCTCATCGCAGCGGGCCTGGCACGCGGTCAGGCGGTGATCTTCACCTGCCACGACACCAGCTTCGCCGCGGAGGTGGGGGAGTATGCGGTGGTTAGAGCAAGTCTTCTTCGATGATCACAACGGAGCCGCTTTCTCCCTTGCACACCGGACGGGTGTTGATGTTATTCCACGGCTGCCCTGGCGGGTGGTGTCCACGGGCGCACTCCCATCCGTTTGGGGCGGTCCAATCAAGACTGGTGCTTGTTGCTCCGCCTCCTGTTGGGTTCGGCGATGTGTAGTCGTTGACTACTTCCATTGCCGCCACGCAATCGGTGTCCTGTTTTAGCGCGATGACAGCACGGTCGGGACCTTCGGTACCGGTTACGGTTCCACACCGGGTGCCTTCAGCAGCGGAAGTATCAGTGGAGTCCTCGCGGTCCGGGTCGGGGTTAGCCTGGACGATCTCACCGTCTTTGATAGTGATCTTGCTCAGACCGCGTTCCACGATGAGCGTTTCTTCATCCACGCGAGTGAAGGTGAACCCGGTAAGTGTGACGCGCTCACCAGGGTTGAGCTGGGGAGCGTCCATCGCGAACGGATCTGTTTTCGAGCTAAACGTGTAGAAGCCGATTACCGGGTCGTAGCGCACTGAGGTGGCGATATTGCCTTCCTCGGGATTGCCGAGGTCAGCTAATGCAGGTTCAGATGCGTCGAGTCGAATCTTACATTCGAAGACTGGCCCGTTTTGGGCTTCTTCGCGGGTCGGAACTACACATCCACGTTCGGAGGAGGCCGCACCGAAGAAGGCATACGCGAGGGGGTCCACCTTGAATGTCTCAGCCGGTACATCCGTGTAGGTCTGTTCTGCTTCTGCCTCAGGTGAGGTATTTTCCACCGCTGAATTTGAAGCAGAAACGGAAGGCTCGGGAAGGTCCTCCGGCTCGCTCGAACAAGCGGTTAGGGCCAGGCCTAGCGAAGTGATAATCGTGGCTGTGCGCATCAAGTGCAGAGACATGATCTCGATTATGGCACTAATGCGGGTGCCTTTTACACCACTGCGCGTCCTTGTTCATACAGCTCTGCAGGCATCGGCCTGTGTAGCTGCCATTCGAAGCGAATCGGTTTTTCGCCGGAGTGGCGTACGTGTGACACGTCGCCAAGGAGCGTGAATGCACGTGCAACTCCAGCAGCATCGAGTCGGGTGTTGCGTACACACAAATAGATCGAGTGGTTGTTCTCCAAGTGGTGGATGTATCGCTGGCCAGCTTTGGAATCCAACTTGGTTGTCGATTGTGATTCCCACTGGAACAGATCAGGAGATATTGGGTAGTCGGCGTAGCGGGTGGTTTCGGAGAAGTCCGCTTCGTTCTTGGAAAGAGTGACGAAGAACAGGTCCAGATCGGATTCGGTGGCGTGGTACACACCTTCGCGCGGCAAATGGAGAAGCTTCTTCAGGGGAGCGGTACGTACAGCAGCAGTCAGCTCAGCGGTGGAGTAGTCCGCGTGGGTGAACAGCACAGGTGCGCCGGGGCCAGTAACGGGTTTTGGAGTCACGCGTGATTGGTCAAGGCGGTAGTCGAAAATCTGCTGAAGTTCATTCCTAAAGGAAGGGACGCTTCGGATAGCTGACAGTGCGTCGTCGAAAGTCTCCGGTGGTTGGACTCCCGATTGGTTTGCCCAAATCATCGTGACCAACATGCGGGTAAACGTCTGGTCCTCAGGCGACATTGCGTCGTACGTCGGCCCGTTCGCATCCACAATGGCAAGGTATCGTTCTGCTCGAAGCGGGTCGTTGACGTGCAACATTGAGCGAATCCGAGTGAGGAAAAATTCTTCGCGCTCGGAAACTGTTTCGGGGACAGGGAGAAGATCTTGGCTTCGCAACAACCGTGTCCATCCACCGTCGGCCCGGTTGCGGTAGAGATCTTCGAGTGAAAGACCAGTGTTAGCTAGGAATGACGAAAGATCCGTCGTCGCTTCTTGCTGTACAAGCTCACGGATCTTGACGATTGAATTGCCTGCAACACGCTTGACGTTTTGAAGTACCCGTTCTTGTGTGACTCGGTCGAGTTGAATATGGGTGCCACCAGGAAGGGAGGGAAACTCTTGCTCAATCTCCGTCTTTAAGCGTTTGCCACGCCGACCGGTGAGCGCTGCATACCTGCGTTCAAAGTCGAAGTTTGTGTGTTGTTCGCCGATGAAGTCCAGGACGGTACACACCTTGCCTGGCATCTTGCGCAAGCCGCGGCCGAGCTGTTGGAGGAAGATGATCGGGCTCTCAGTCGGGCGCAGCAGCAACAAGGTGTTGAGCTCGGGGATGTCGACACCCTCGTTAAACAGGTCGACGGTGAACAGCACTTTGAGCTCGCCGTCGCGGAGGCGTTGGATAGCCTGGTCACGGTCAATTTGTGGTGTCTTTGAAGTAACGGCTGCAGCCGGAATACCAAAATGGTTAAACCGTTCCGCCATGAATCGTGCGTGATCGATGCTGACGCAGAAGCCGAGAGCCTTGAGCTCCGCGAGGTCGAACACACGTTTTTGGAGTTCGCTGAGGATGAGTTTTACGCGGGAATCTCCAAGCCGAACGTAAAACTCGCTCAGTGAAGCGGTGTCGTAAGCGCGGCTTGAGCGCGACCATTTCACGCTTCGGAGGTCCGTCTCGTCGTTGATGCCGAAGTAGTGCATTGGTGCCACGAGGCCGAGTTGCAGTGCATCCCAGAGACGCAGTTCGTAGGCGACGCGATAGTCGAAGAAACGCTGGACGTTGACGCCGTCGCCGCGCTCGGGTGTGGCGGTAAGACCGAGGAGTTCCTTCGGCTTGAGGTAGTCGAGCACCTTTTTGTATGTGGAGGCTTCGGCGTGGTGGAACTCGTCGATAGCCACCACGTCGAACTTCTCAGGAGGGAAGCTTTCCACGTGTTTATGCAGCGTTTGGATAGTGGCAAAGATGTGTGTGCCCTGCCGTGGCGTGTGCGTTCCATCAAACAGTTCGCCAAAGTTATTGTCGCGAAGTACCTCCCGGTACGTGCGCATCGCCTGTCGTAACAATTCGCGCTGATGCGCGACGAAAAGGAGCGAAGGCTTGCTTTTCGACGCCGCAGCCAACCCCTTGTAATCCAACGCCGCAACAACGGTCTTTCCAGTGCCAGTTGCTGCGATGAGAAGGTTTCGGTGACGGTCATGTACGTCGCGCTCTGCCTCCAGTGCCTCAAGCATTGCCTGTTGGTACGGCCAAGGCTGCACCTCAAGGCCGGAGAGCTCAATGCGGTCGGATGGGGTAGTGCCAAAACGTTCGCGCTTGAGGGCTTCGAAAAGCCGGTCGTGGTCAGCCTTCGGTTCGTAGGTTGCGTAGTGCTTGTCGTTCCAATACGTCTCAAAGACTGCCTCGAACTTGCGCAGGATCTCAGGCGTGGAGGTTCGCGATGCGCGGACGTTCCACTCCACGCCATCGATGAGCGCAGAGTTGGACAGGTTTGAGCTGCCGATATATGCGGTGTCGAAGCCTGAATTACGACTGAACAACCAGGCCTTGGCATGCAGTCGCGTATCGCGTGACTCATAGCCCACCTTGACTTCGGCACCGAACTCTTCGACAAGCCGGTTAATCGCCTCGATATCGGATGCGCCGCAGTAGGTCGATGTGATCACGCGCAACGGAATGTTGTTGTCGCGGAGATACTCGAGCTGGTCACGGATGACTGCGATGCCGGAGTTTTTGATAAACGCGCAGAGTAGGTCGACGCTGTCGGCGGTTCGGATCTCGCGTTTAATTTCTGCCGCCATGCTGAGATCACTACTGGCGTTCGTGAGCAGAGAAGCACCTGTCAGTGATGTTGGTTGGAAGCGCGGAGGCTCACCGAGCGACGCCTCGTACACCGCGTGGAGCAGTGTCTCTGACTCAATCGCATCATCGGGGTCGATGAGTTCCGCAAGCGTGTTAATCAGTTCGACGCGTTGCAGCGGCTCGCGAGTATTCAAAAGCTTCTGTGTCAGATGATCTGCGAGAACCCGAGTGATGGCGTCGGTATAGCGTTCGCGGTGCTGATCTGTGGCGTCCTCCAATGCGGGGCGCTGAAAACCATGTTCTGCTTCCGTAGCAGCGAGCCGCTCAAGAATGCGCTTGGTTACGGGGGTCTCATATGCGCCGAGGGGAAGCGAGGCGTCGTCGATAGGCATTGGTGCTCTACCCAAACCTTTCTGCCAGTAGCTCGACAGTTGGAATGTCTGCAGGCGCCCAGGTGAGGTCTGAGAGCTTGTTGGCCGCAACCCAGCGGACCTCTTCGTGGTCGGTGAGTATGGGTGTTCCGGAGACCAGCTCGCAGATGTAGGTAGACAGTTCCACAACAACATCACCAGTGTCATGCCTGGTAGTCACAACAAACTCGCCGACTTCCGCTTCGATCCGGAGCTCTTCCTTAAGTTCGCGTGCAAGTGCTGCTTGAGGGCTCTCGCCGGGCTCAATCTTGCCGCCAGGAAACTCCCAGAAACCCGCCATGGATTTACCTTTTCCGCGCTTGGCAGCGAAAATGCGGCCATCTTGGATGATGACCGCACCGACGACCTCGATCGTTTTCACCATGAGGTCAGTTTAAACAGAGTGTCGGCGTGGGGTCGTCGATACGCAAATGCTCCTAGATCTCTGCCTTGTCGATCACGTCGCGCAGGGTTTGGGCGGAGTGGTGGAACTTGGCGGTTTCGTCGTCGTTGAGACGAAGTTCGACGACGTTGCGCACGCCACCGCGGTTGAGCACGGTTGGGGTGCCGATGTAGATGTCGTTGAGGCCGTACTCGCCCTCGAGAAGCGCAGAGACTGGTAGGACAACGTCTTCGTTGCGCAGGATTGCGCGGGTGATGCGGGCGAGCGCGTTGCCGACGCCGAAGGACGTGTTGCCTTTGCGTTTGATGATGTCGTAGGCGGCGTCGCGGGTCCGCACAAACATCTCGTCGATCTGTGTGTAAATATCCGGATTGCGGGTGGCTTCCGCCTCGAGCAGCGCGGGGAGGGGAACGCCACCGATGGAGCCGGAGGACAACACCGGCAGTTCGGTGTCGCCGTGCTCGCCGATGATGTGGGTGTGCACCGCAGAGGGAGCGATGTCGAAGTACTGGCCCAGGTTGTGGCGCCAGCGTGCCGTATCCAGCACGGTGCCTGCGCCGATGACCTGATTCGATGGCAGCCCGGTCTGCTTCCAGGTCACGTACGTCAACACATCGACCGGGTTGGTGGCCACGACGTAAATGCCGTTGAAGCCGGCGGCCATGACTTGTTTGTTGATTGAATCGAAAATCTTCACATTGCGCGCCACAAGATCCAGACGCGTCTCGCCATCGCGCTGCGCAACACCCGCGCAATTGACCACGAGTGCCGCATCCTTGCAGTCCTCATACGTGCCAACCGTGACATCCATGTGGTGGCCAGAAAACGGGATCGCGTGATTGAGGTCTTCTACCTCTGCCCATGCAAGATCCTCGTTGAGGTCGATAATGGCCAGGTGGTCTGCCAGACCCTGGTTCAAGATGGCGTAGGCGTACGCGGTTCCGACAGCGCCGGCGCCGATAAGGACAACTTTTGAACCTTGAGTGACAAACATATGACCATTATTCCATGTGTTGATTACGGGCAGCGGGGTGGGTTGGTGGCTTCGAGGTTACTTCGGTAAACCGCTTTTTAAAGGGCGAATGCTGGATAACATCTATTGATGTCCAAGACAATCAAAGGAGCATCATGCTAAACGTGACAGACCTGCGAGGGCGAGAGACCTCGGTACGAGAACTGCGTGCAATTCTTCCTCGTGCGGGCACCGATGTTGGCTCCGCAGCAGAACAGGTCGCGCCGATTGTCGACGACGTCCGTAGCCGCGGTGCCGAGGCAGCACTCGAATACGGGGAACGTTTTGACGGCGTACGCCCGGAAGCGGTTCGAGTTTCTGCGGATGCCATGCGGGCTGCATTGGATGGTTTGGACGCTGATGTTCGAGCTGCACTGGAAACCTCAATTCGCCGGATCCGACAGGTGCATGCTGAGCAAAAGCCAGCTACGCGCAAGACCGAACTCGCAACAGGTGCCGTAGTCACGGAAGTGTTCCGTCCGGTACGTCGCGTAGGCCTGTACGTGCCAGGCGGCAAGGCGGTATACCCGTCGAGTGTGCTGATGAATGTGATTCCGGCCCAGGAAGCGGGCGTGGAGTCCATGGTGGTGTGCACCCCGCCGCAAGCAGATTTTGACGGTCAGCCGCACCCGACGATCCTCGCCGCGTGTGCATTGTTGGGCATCGATGAAGTGTGGGCCGTCGGTGGCGCACAAGCAGTGGCGCTCATGGCCTACGGTGACGACGACCTCGAACCGGTGGACATGATCACCGGCCCGGGCAACGTGTTCGTCGCAGCGTCGAAGCGCCTGGTTAACGGCGTGGTAGGTATCGATGCGGAAGCGGGGCCCAGCGAAATTGCGATCATTGCCGACGACACCGCCGACCCCGTCTATCTCGCCTACGATCTGATCTCCCAAGCAGAGCACGACGAGCAGGCCGCGTCGATTCTGATTACGGATTCTCCGGAGCTGGCAAAGGCAGTCGATAAAGAAATCGCTGATCGCTACGGCATCACGCTCAACGCTGACCGCGTGCGCGACGCGCTGGAAGGCCCGCAGTCCGGGATTTTGATTGTGGACGACATCGAGACTGCCGTGCACGTGACCAACGTCTACGCGCCCGAGCACCTGGAGATCCACACCGCGAATGCGCAGGCTGTGGCGCGCGAGATCAACAATGCCGGCGCTATCTTCGTCGGACCGTACTCGCCGGTGCCACTGGGGGATTACTCAGCAGGTTCGAACCACGTGCTGCCAACGTCAGGTACCGCAAGGTTTGCCGCGGGGTTGAGCACGCACACCTTCCTCAAACCGATGAACATTGTCGAGTACTCCGCTGAGGCACTGGAAGAGGTCGCGGATGCCGTGATCACCCTTGCAGACGAAGAAGGCCTCCCCGCGCACGGGGAGGCCATCAAGGCAAGGCGGGGCTAGCCGCCGGAGGCGAGGTACTTGCTACTTCGCCTCGTACTCATACTCAGTTTCGGCGACAGCCTGTGGACGACCGGTAACGAAGTACAGGATGGTCATTACGAAGAGGAAGGCGACACCGACTGCAAGTGCTACGTGGTACTCAGGCAGCCACACCATGGTGCCGAAGGTGAAGAGGATAAACGCCACCGCGAACCACTGACCGTACGGCCAGAACGGAACCGGGAACTTCAACGCCTTGACCTCTTGGGCGGTCATCTCGCGGCGGGACGCGATGTGTGCGATCAGGATCATCAACCAGACGAAGATGGTGGCAAAGGTTGCAAGTGCTGCAATAGTGCCGAAGATGTCCGGGTAACGCTGGTTCAGGTACACACCGACGATCAGGGAGACGATGAGCATCGCCACAGTCATCACTGGCACATCACGGTAGGTTCGCGCCATCGACTTCGGGGCCAAGTTCTCCTTGGCCAGGCCAGCGAGCACACGACCGGTGGAGAACAAGTCAGCGTTAATCGCCGACAGGGAAGCGCTGAGCACAACCACGTTCAGCAGTGCTGCGGCCCAGCTCACACCGAGAGTGTCGAAGATCTGAACGAACGGGGAATCATCACCGTTAATCGTGCGCCACGGGTTGATCATCAGGATGACCAGGATGGACAGTACGTAGAAGATCAGGATGCGCATCGGGACAGTGTTGACTGCCTTCGGGATAGAGCGGTCCGGATCCTCAGCCTCAGCGCCCGCGACACCGATGATCTCGGTGCCACCAAAAGCGAAGAGGACGAGGATGAACGAGGCTGCCATGCCGGAGAAGCCGTTAGCGAAGAAACCACCGTCGTTCCAGAGGTTGTCAATACCCATTGCCTCCGGGGACTCGCCAAGGTTGAAAATAAGGATTGCAGCGCCACCGATGATCATGGCGACCACAGCGCCGACCTTGATCAAGGTGAGCATGAACTCGAGCTCACCAAACAGACGGACAGCGGCAAGGTTAGCTGCACTGATGATCAGCAGTGTGACGGTGATCCAGACCCACGCTGGTGTTGTGGGGAACCAGAACTTCATATAGATCGTGATTGCCGTTAAGTCAGCCAGACACACGATCATCATCTCGAAGGCGAACATCCAACCGGTGATGTAACCACCGAGGCCACCCAGGTACTCGCGGCAGTACACCGCGAAGGAGCCACGCACTGGGTGACGCACACTCATCTCGCCGAGAGCTCGGAGGATGAAGTACATCACCGCGCCACCCAGGAGGTAGACGAGGAGCACAGAAGGACCAGCCGCCTGGATTGCGCCGGCGGAGCCGTAGAACAGGCCGGTACCAATCGCGGAGCCCAAGGCGATGAAGTGAATGTGGCGGGCCGTCAAACCTGGCCGTTTCGGTTTGGGAGTGTCTTGTTGTGTAGGTGCAGTCATGGTGGACATTAACTGTGCTCTTTCAAATGACAATGTGCGAATGGAATCGCTTCGGGAAAATATTGGTGATGACAATGCCCTGGCTGGGCTGCGTCTTCCCGGTTTGACCTTCCGGCGGTGGCACAGTGATTGGGGGCTCGCCGCGGGGGAGGGTCTCCGGGTGCGCGGCGTGTTCCGACGAATGCTTACGCTAACGAAAAATCCCCCGCGCTTTGCTGCGAAGGGCAGTTAGCGCAGGGGCGAAAAGTCGGCCGACACCGCGCTACAGATGATGATGCAGGCGGGCCGGCTGGGTATTCGACAACGCGAAAGCGACGGCCTGGTCGGCCGTGGCGGAAAATGCGTTGCGGTTCATCACGGGGAGAACCATAACACGGCTGTCTTGAGTTTGGGGTGAAAATGCGAAATTAATTTTTCAGACGGTGTGCTTCGGAGGGGTCGAGCAGGATCACGCCGCCTGAGCCCTCGAACGCTTTAGCGCCGTTCATCTGCGAATCTGTGCAGGCGGTTCTGCGGTTTTCGGGAAGGTCCTCGTCGTCGCCAAGTCGGTAACGGCCAATGCAACCCCAGCCGTTCTTCTCATTCGTCCATGCGGACACACTGCCTTGGATCTCACCGTTCTTCGCGGCTTCCTTGTATCCCTCAAGCGTCATCATTGCGACATCGCACGTGGTGTTGTCCTCCAGGGCGTACACGCCCATCTCAGTGCCAAGAATGTCGGAGGTGCCGCACTGTTCGCCCTTTGCCACCGTGTGTTCTTCGGTGATGCTCTGGGTCTTGCCCGGGCGGGAGTACACGCCATCGTGGACCTCGAAGGTGTCATTGCCATACTCGACGCGGACACCGCCACCGTTGAGGTTGGTGATCACGACGTCATTGATCGTGACACGTTCGCCTTCGTTGAGATGGTTCGGCTGGATGTCGTAACCCTGGGAGCCGGGAGAGACTGCGGTGATGAATCCACCGCGGTCCGGCTTGTACCAAATGACATTGGGGATTTTGGTGTTCGGATCGCCACCGGTGTGCTCTACCGGTGGGATCGGATCGACAAACTTGGCTTGGCAGAAAACAGGGGTGTCGTCAGGGTTCCTGCCGATCCGACACCCGAATACTCCAGACTCCAGCCCAACAACGTTGTGCTCGAACCGTGAAGGGTCAACGTCGGTGTATTCGTCCTTTTTCTTGTCCTTTTTCTTGTCAGCCTTGGACTCGGTGGTCTCCTCGGTCGAGGATTCCGGAGTTTCCGATGTCGGTTCAGAGGAGTCTGAGTTTTGTGCTGAACCTGTAACCGTCGGCTCTGGTAAGGCCTGCTCAGAGCTATCGCCGCAACCGGTCAAGGTTGCGGCGACAATAAGCGCTGTAGCAGCGAAAGATGTGGTGTGGCGTGCGCGGGAAATATGCATGCCACCCAGTTTAGGAAAGCCACTGAGGGGCGTCCGGGTTACGGCGCTGGTGTGAAATGGTCGAAAGAGCATTGGCCGGCGGGGAGATCTCGAGCCGGCTTCGGTTGCTTGGCGCATGCCTCTTCTAGACGAAGACGCCCACCGCCCAGGAACCGAGCACCAAAATCACCGAGAACACCCAGCAGATCGGGAAGGCGATGCGCAGGTACTTGCCCATCTCCGCACGCGCCAGGCCGAGCGCGAGCCACAGTGCAGGGGAGAAGGGGCTGACGAAGGTGCCGATGACATTGCCCACGATCATGGCGGACGCTGCACCCATGCCAGAAACGCCGAACGCCTCTGCGGTTTGCTGCACGATTGGCAGCACAGAGAAGTAGTACGCGTCCGTCGACGTTGCCAGATCCAGCGGCACGCCGAGCAGGCCGATGATCACGTGGATGTACGGACCGACAGACGCCGGCAGGATGGCGATCAGCGACAGGGCGATCTGCTCCAGCATGCCGGTGCCGTCCAGGATGCCGAGGAACATCGCGGCTGCGAGGATGACGCCGGCCATGGACAGGGCGGTGGGGGCGTGTCGTCGTAAAGCATCGCTCTGATCGTCGAGCGACGGGAAGTTTAGCGCCATGAGCAGCGCAGTGCCGACGAGGAACGCGGGCGCCGGCGAGGCCAAACCCGCCACCAGCACGCCGATGAGTGCGAGCGTGATCAGGGTGTTCGCCCACGTCACCCACGCGCCGCCGCGCTGGGTGAACTCCAACTTTGCACGCTCTTTTGCTTGACGACGAGAAAAGTCTTCTGCAACCGCGTGAACATCCACCAACTGGTGATCACCATCCTGCTTGGCAGTACGGCGCTGTTCGATGATGCCGAAGATCGCGGCAACGACGAACACGAGGACAATGGCCACACCCTGGACCGGCAAGAGGTGGGTCCAGATCTCGTTCGGGGAAGGGCCGATGACGGAACTTGCGCGGCCAACCGGGCCACCCCACGGCAGCATGTTCATCACCGACGCCGACAGAGCGACGAGCGTGAGCAGGACGTAGCGCGACATACGCATCGCCTCGTAGAGCGGCAGCAACGCGGGGATGGTGAGCAGGAATGTTGTGGAGCCTGAACCGTCCAAGTGCGCGACGATCGCGATGGCAGCAGTGCCGATTGTGACCAAAATCGGCTTGCCGCGAGTCGCGCGGATCAACGCCTTAATCACTGGTTCGAACAGGCCGACGTCCGAAAGAATGCCGAAGTAGATGATGGCGAAGATGAACATCACCACGACCTTCATGACTCTGTCGAGTCCGTCGAGGTAGAAGTCCGAAATCTCTGCAACGCCTGCGCCGGTGAGTATCGCACCGACGATCGGGATCAGCGTCATTGCGACGATCGGATGGGTTTTGCCTTTGAGGAGCAGGCCGACCGTCACCACGATGATGGCAAGGCCAAGCACTGTCAGTGCGAGGGGAGAAGTCATGGCTGGATACTAAATGATTGCTGAGAAAAAGCGGGTTTGATTCTTTAAAAACCGTTGAAATAGCAGATTGAGGGGGTAATGCCGTAGTGTTGGCAGGCGATGAGCATTTCCGAAAACGCCACCGGCGGCGAGAACGAGCCGGATATGAATGTGTCGGAAAATCAGGAAAACCCGCAGGATGTCGCGGCCGAGATTGTTGAGGCCGTAGTAGAGGACACCAGGGATGCGGAGATTTCTGAGGTAACCGGCGCCGCACAAGAAGAAGCGGCCATTGAAATTGAAGACAACGTGGTAAAGATCGCGGATGCGGACGAAGAGTCCGACAACGGCGATAACGCTGCAGATACCGCAGAGGAAAAGGCAGAAGAGGTAAAGCCGGAGAACGGCTTTGAAACCCTCGGCCTGCCAGACAAGGTTGTGGAGGCCGTCAAGCGCGTCGGTTTCGAGCAGCCCTCGCCGATTCAGGCACAGACCATCCCGCTGCTGATGGAAGGCCGCGACGTCGTCGGCCTGGCACAGACGGGTACGGGTAAGACCGCAGCATTCGCGCTGCCGGTGCTGTCCCAAATTGATCCCAAGAAGCGTCACCCGCAGGCACTTGTGCTCGCCCCGACGCGTGAGCTGGCACTGCAGGTGTCGGACTCCTTCCAATCGTTTGCCGATCACCTGGGCGGCATCAACGTGCTGCCGATCTACGGCGGCCAGGCCTACGGCATTCAGCTCTCGGGGCTGCGCCGTGGCGCACAGGTGATCGTCGGTACGCCGGGTCGCGTCATCGACCACCTGGAGAAGGGCTCGCTGGACATCTCCAACCTGCGCTTCCTCGTGCTCGACGAGGCAGACGAGATGCTGAACATGGGCTTCCAGGAGGATGTCGAGCGCATCCTCGAGGACACCCCGGATGAGAAGCAGGTTGCGCTGTTCTCGGCGACGATGCCGAACGCGATCCGCAAGATTTCGCGCGACTACCTGAACAATCCGGAAGAGGTCACCGTTAAGTCGGAGACCCGCACCAACACGAACATCACCCAGCGCTACCTGTTTACGGCGCACCGCAACAAGCTCGACGCGATCACCCGCATTCTTGAGGTGACCGAGTTTGAAGCGATGATCGTGTTCGTTCGCACCAAAAACGAGACCGAGGACGTTGCAGAGAAGCTGCGCGCACGCGGTTTCTCCGCCGCTGCCATTAACGGCGATATTCCGCAGCAGCAGCGTGAGCGCACGGTGGATCAGCTTCGCGACGGCCGCCTGGACATCCTCGTGGCCACCGACGTCGCAGCCCGTGGCCTGGACGTCGAGCGCATCTCTCACGTGCTGAACTACGACATCCCGAACGGTACGGAGTCGTACGTCCACCGCATCGGCCGCACCGGCCGTGCAGGCCGTACCGGTGAGGCAATCCTGTTTGTCACCCCGCGTGAGCGCCGCATGCTGCGCTCGATTGAGCGCGTGACCAACGCGACCATCGAAGAGATGGAACTTCCGACTGTCGACGAGGTCAACGAGAGCCGCAAGACCAAGTTCATGGACTCCATCACCGAGTCGCTTGAGGCTTCTGAGCTGCAGATCTTCAAGACCATGGTGCGCGAGTACTCCGCGGCCAACAACGTGCCGATGGATGACATTGCCGCAGCGCTTGCTACCCAGGCGTTGGCTGGCGACGAGTTCCTGATGAAGGAGCCGCCGCGCGACAAGCGTGACCGTCGTGATCGTCGTGACCGCGATCGTTTCGACCGCGACGACCGTCGTGGCCGTGACCGATTTGATCGTGGCGAGCGTGGTGGTCGTGGTCGTCGTGGTGACAGCGAGAACTTTGATACCTATCGTCTCGACGTGGGGAAGCGCCAACACGTGCGCCCGGGTGCCATCGTGGGTGCCCTGGCCAACGAGGGAGGCCTGAGCTCCAAGGACTTCGGTCGCATCACCATCGGCGGTGACTTCACCCTGGTGGAACTGCCGAAGAACCTTGACCGCGCTGTGCTGGATCGTCTGGAAGACACCCGCATTTCCGGTCAGCTGATCAACATCCAGCGTGACCATGGTGCACCGCCGCGTGATCGTGGCGGACGTGGCCGTGGCGGCTACCGCGGTGGGCGCGACCGTGACGATCGTGGGTACGGCGGCCGTGGTCGCGGTGACCGTGACCGCGGTGGATACCGTGGCGGGCGCGACCGTGATGACCGCGGTTACGGCGGCCGTGGCCGTGGCGACCGGGATCGCGGTGGATATCGCGACTAGTTCTTAGCGCGTCAACGGCACGGGGCCACCTTGGTACCGGGTACAGTGTGGAAAGCATTTGCCCGGCCGGGGTGGCCCCGTTTTTGTTTTGTAAAGAGAGCACGCCTTCATGCTTCAACCGCGCTTGTTGTCCACCATCGCTGCATTCGTGATTGCGCTCGTCGCTGGGGTTGGGGTGCTTCCAGTGGAGGCGTCAGCGCAAACCCGCACTGTCACGCAGGGTGGATCTGTCGTGGTGCATGGCACCGGGGTGTGCACGGTGGGATACAACGATCCGGCACGTCACCGCAGTTTTGTTGCGGCGCACTGCGGACGGAACGGAGCACGGGTGGAAATCGTAGACCCCGCTACCAATGCACGCAGCGGGGCAGTGGGCACCTTGTACCGTTCGCGGGCGTACGACGGCCACCTGGGCAACGACTGGGCTGCAATCCAGTGGGATCCAGGTGTGCGCCTTGACAGCAACCGCATCACAGGCGATGCCTGGGTGCGCCCCAACGACATTCGAATGGGAGAGACCGTGTGCTACTTCGGCCGAACCTCGCATGCGGGTGGTGGACGCACCTGCGGTTCTTTTGGCGGGTCGGCGGATAACACGTTTCTCCTTAACGCACCTTTGACTCGCCCCGGTGATTCGGGCGGGCCGATGTGGGTGCCCGGTCGTGGTTTCGTTGGAGTGATCTCCAGCATGTGGACCTCGCGTCAGTTGCCGCTCGTGCAAGGCAAGAACTTCGTCGTCGGGGTCGTGCCGCAGGACGGTCCGCCGGTACCAGATGCGCGCCTTGTCGGACTGTGGGCGCAGAACACGTTCCTGCCGGGGCTGACTGGTCCTGTCGCTGAGGGGATCCGGGCAGTTATCGACGCCATCTTGCGCCTGTTCACCGGGCTTGGCTTCCATGGCCCTGCGTCGCTGCACTACAGCTAGGTGTGTCGCCGCGCGATTGAACGTGGAATTTGCCTGCGCGCTGCGGTGTGAGCAGGTAATCTAAGGCGCGTTACCCGTGCCCTAGGAAAGTCATACAAATGAGAAAATTGGGATTCGCCGCCACGGTGAACACCGAGGTCCGTAGCCTCGTAGCCGCCGCTGGTGCAGCCGCGCTGGTGCTGAGCCCAGCGGTTGCAACCGCGGCAACGCCGTCCGTTGTCGAGCAAGGCAAGGCCATCTACATCGAGGGCCACGGGGCCTGCACCATCGGCTATAACGATGTGGCAAACCGAAAGAGCTACACCGCTGCACACTGCGGCAGCGAGGGCGCGCGTGTGTCCCTAATGGACCGCGCGACAATGGAGTTTAGCGAAGAGATGGGCACGTTCCACCCATCAAAGAACTTCACCCGCCTGCCTTACAACGACTGGGGTTGGATCGAATGGGACGCCGGTGTGGCAATTGCCGGTAACTCGTATTCCGGCGACAAGGTGCTGGCCAAGGACGACGTGAAGATCGGCGACGAGGTCTGCTCACACGGCGAAACCAGTCACATGGGCACACGCAACATCTTGTGCGGCACGTTTGCCGGGTGGTCTGCGGAATCCTTTGGCGTGCAGCTCGAAGGCTGGCAGCAGGGCGATTCCGGCGGACCAGTGTGGGTACCGGGACGGGGCTTCCTCGGTGTGATGTCGGCTGCGGCACTAGGAGAGGCCAAAGCACCTTCGATCGTGATTGGCGGGAAGAGGCAAACGGGCAAACCGGTGGGCTGGGCCGCGTCAATCCACGACGGCGAGACGCTGTCGGATCGTCAGTTCCAGATTGATTTTGCCAAGGCAGGCGGGCTGGACACCAGTATGTTTGAGGGCACCCCCGGAACACCAGGCACTACACGCCCGCCGATTGCTGTGCCGAATCTGCCAACGAAGCCAGCCCCGGCCCCAGTGCCTGGGCATCCAGGCGCCCAACAGGACAACCAGGCAGGCACCCCGCCGGGGGCGCAGCAGGATGTCCAGGGGGAGAAGGGGTCGTCGACAAGCAGTAGCTCGCTGTCTACCGGTGAGATCATCGGCATCATCGTCTCGATCTTGATCGCCGCCATCCCCGTTGCGATGCAGTTTCTCTAACCTGCGCACATGAAAATCGCCCCGGATCCGCGCGGTGCGGATGCGGGGCAACTGCTTGCGTCGAGGAGGTTTAGAACAGATCCGTCGGCAGGAACATCAGGACAAGCACCAGAACCCACAGCACGTTGAACACGCCGGCACCAGCGTTCGCCTTTGCCTTGGACTTCTCAAAGTCCTCGGTGACATCAGTCGGATCGGCCTCATCAGGAGAGAGCGCACCGATCGTGCCCAGCATCTTGCGCTGCTGCGGGATCACCATAGCCAGCAGGATCGCCCATGCGATCACGGACAGGATAATGGCCGAGTGCAGCCAGTAGTTGGTGCTGTAGCTCGCCCAATCTGCGAACATGACAACACCGCCGAGCAGCGGAACAAGCGCGGAAAGCAAGCCGTAGGTCTTCGTGATGCGGTAAAGCACCGACGCGCGACCCATCGCTTCTTCGCCACCGTTACGGGCTTCTTCAGCCTGGCGGGGGAACATGGAGGCGGAAACGACAACTGGGCCGAGCAGCAAAATGGCAGAGGCCACGTGCAGGAAGACAAGCAGTGTATTCATGTGGCGCTACTCTACCTCACAGTTGTTGATTGGCGACGAGTCCCATAACGCCGGAACATGCACGTTTGATCACTTTCACATCTTCTGCCGGTAGCGGAAGGCGGTATTGGGTGGCCACCTCCACGATGCGGGTGCCGTACGCGCACCGGGCTCGGCGATTCGGCGGCATCCACTCGGAAGGCAGTTTGTCGGACTTGGCCTGGTTCGCTGCGGAAGATACGGCGATGAGGTTGAGCGGATCGTTGTAGAACGCGATGCGCATGGCTTCGTCCCAACGGTGCGCGCCGAGGTCCCAGGCGGCGGAAACAGGGAGGATGTGGTCGACCTCGATGTCTTCGCGACGCATCACGTCCCCGGTAAACGGGTCGACACCGGTAGCGGCGGCTCCGGCACGCGCTTGGGCGACGGGCAGCATGTCCGGTGCGCATTGCGTGTTGTCAAGGTCGCGGACCACGATGCGCTCGCGTGTCGTGCACCCGGTGCCATCAATGGCCCAGCCGGGGCCAAACGCGGTGCGGTCGTAGCCCAGCACGGTCGCGCGCTGAGGGAGAGTCGGGATAGAAAAACGCGATCGTGCCGTGGGAAACGGCACGATCGCGAGGGTGAGAATCACCAGGATTGTCAGGTAGGTACGCATACCTCCTTAGACGGCGGTTGAGCCTGCCTGGTTCCCACGGGTTGCCTCAAGGGCCTCCTGGAAGGTCGCGTCCGGGTGTGCAAGGGCGTAGTCGGTAGCAGCGATAGCCTCATCGAACTCTTCTGCCACGCCCTCCTTCGGGCGGGTAGCCAGGGACACGCCGACCATGGCGATGGTGGCAAAGGCGACGCCCGGGACGATCTCGTAGATGATGTCGCTGAGGTAGGTACCCCACACAAACACGGTGACAGCACCGACGATCATGCCGGCCAGTGCGCCCGGCGCGGTGAGCTTGCGCCAGTACAGCGACGCCAGGATTACCGGGCCGAAGGAGGCGCCGAAGCCGGCCCAGGCGAAGCCGACGAGCCCCAGGATCGTGTCGGACGGGTTGAGCGCCATGACCATGCCGATCGCGGCAACGACGACCACCATCGTGCGCGAGAGCACGAGCAGGGTGGTGTGGTTCGGGTTCTTCTTAAAGATGCGGTAGAGGTCCTCGATCAGCGCCGAGGAGGTGACCAGCAGCTGCGAGGACATCGTGGACATAATCGCCGCCAGCACGGCGGTGAGCACGATACCTGCGATCAGCGGGTGGAACATGATGCGAGCCAGGTCGAGGAAGACCGTTTCAAAGCCGGACTGGTCGGTCACCGATGCGGACTTCTGGCCGAAGTAGGCGGTGCCCACCAGGGCGGTGAGTGTTGCACCGGCGAAGCAGATGAATACCCAGATGCTGCCCGTACGGCGAGCGGTCTTGGCTTGTGCAGGGGAGCGCAGCGCCATGAAGCGGGTGACAATGTGCGGCTGGCCGAAGTAGCCAAGGCCCCACGCCAAGTTGCCGATAATCGTTGCTGCGGAGACACCTGCGACCATGTTGAAGTAGTTCGGGTTACCGTTCTCCCACGGACCGTACGGCTGGGAGGTCGGCCACGTGAGGACGTCGGACGGGCTATTGAGTGCAAACAGCGCGAGCACCGGCACAATCAGCAGAGCCAGGAACATCAAGGTGCCCTGCACGGCATCGGTGTAGCTCACAGCCAGGAAGCCACCGATGAAGGTGTACAGCACGGTGACAGAACCGACGATCAACACACCGGTCAGGTAGTCACCGTCGAAGGTGGACTCGTAGTAACGGCCACCGGCGACCATGCCGGAGGAGACGTAGAACGTGAAGAAAACGATGATGATCACTGCGGAGGTGAAACGCAGCGCGCGAGACTGGTCGTGCGTGCGGTTTTCAAAGAAGCTCGGCAGCGTGATCGAGTCGTTGGACACTTCCGTGTAGGCGCGCATGCGGGGTGCGACCCACTTCCAGTTCGCCCACGTGCCAAGGAAGAGGCCGATGGCGATCCAGAGCTCACTGAGGCCGGAGACGAACAGCGCGCCGGGCAGGCCCATCAGCAGCCAGCCGGACATGTCCGAAGCACCGGCAGAAAGCGCCGCGACGAACGGATTGAGGCCACGGTCGCCTAGTACGTAGTCGTCGTACTTCTCGGTCTGTAGCCATGAGTAGAATCCGATGGCTACCATGACACCGAAGTAGAGGACGATCGCGAGGACAAGCCAGAAACTCTCTGACATAGTTTCTCCAATCTTCTTGTAACGTTCGCCACACTTTAACGCAAGGGTGCTCTACGTTGCACATAATCCTTAAAAACTTTTAGGGGTCAATTTCGGGTTGGGTGGTATAAGGGTGGGTATGCCTAAATACGTTTTGCACGGGCTCTGGACGTCCGACGCTGGACTTGTCATTTGGGCTGAGCAGGTAGAAGGCCACAAAATTGTGACGATTGGCCAAATTCCGGAGGGGACTTTTCCGCCAATTGTGCATTCGCTTCTCGACGATTCCCGGTTCCGTCACCGGGAACTCCTGCTCCTGCAAACTCCGAAAGGCCGCCAAGTAACACTGCGTGCTCCGGTGGCAAAGTTCGCGCCCGAGGATGCGATCAGGTTCTTGGAGAGCATCGTGCATCTCGACGGGCCATCACCGGCAGCAACCCCGTCGCAGCGCCAATCGATCGCACCTGACCTGTATTGGCTCATTCGTATGTACGCGGGGTTGACCAAGTTCATCCGCGCCGGGCGGGTGTCGATCCATGTGCCGTACCGGCAGAACCAGTGGTTTGCACAGTGGCAGTTGGGCACAGGTCTTGAGGAGCGTGGCTGGCTCGCGGAGATGATCGCCGCGGCCCCCGGCGTGCTCACGGCCAATAACCACAAGTTAAGCGAGGATTGTGCGACGACGTTTACGCACTGGATTGCCTCGACTCGTCTGCGTGATACGGCGACGTCAGAAGCTGGCCGTCCGTTTCCGCGCCACGACTTTGTGCTGTCGCTGATGTTCGACACCCCGCTTCGTCGCGGCGGACCGAGCCTGGCACAGCAGATCGGTGATTGGAACGGCACGATCACCGCGGCGAATCTGCAGCTGGTCTTCATTGCGGAAGACCCGCAAGAGCCGTTGACAGATCTTGACGCCAACCGCGACGGCGACGGCAGTAGCAACAGTGACGCCGCTGCAGCGGAGCCGTTGTGGCCGGTGCGGATCCAGGTCCGCTCGCAGGCGGATTCACCCCGCCCGGTTCGCATGGCGGATTTTGATAGCGCGTCGGCGGATCACCTTCGTGGCCAGTTGCGCTCCGCGATCGCAGTGTCGGAGCTGCTCGATCCCTCACTGCATGGTGCCCAAGGGCGTACTGACGGTGATTGGGATGTGCTGCTCACGGCTGATCAGATCGTCGAGTTTGTCCAAAACGTTGCGCCCGCGTTGCGTGCGGAAGGCTTCGTCGTCATGCTGCCGCGAACGTGGGCGACGGCGGAGACGTCGTCGCAACTGAAACTTGCCCGTCACGAGGACCCGCACGATTCCGCCACGGTCACTCGCATGGGCTTTGACACGCTGGTCAAGTACGACTGGCGCCTTTCCATCGGCGGAGTGGAATTGACTGACGATGAGATGGCGGAACTTGCGCGCTCCAAAACCGGGCTGATCAAACTGCGCGGGGAGTGGGTGCTGGCCGATACCAAGCATCTGTCTAAGTCCGCGAAGTATCTGAACAAGCTCAAGGAAAGCACGCTGAAGAACGCGCTCGCCGAGGCGGAAGCCGCCGAGATCCACGCGCGTCTTGCAGAAGCCGGTGGCAGCGAAGATGCCGAACAACTTGCAGAGATCGCACGTGCGGCTCGCGCGGAGTACGAACGGCTAAAAGAAGCGCAGGGCGAGGGCGTGGTTTCCGCTGCGGAGCTGCGTCAGCTCGCCTTGGAAACTGGCGACGATAGCCCGATCGCGTTTACCGGCTCACCCTGGTTTACCTCGCTTGTCGGCGGCACCGACCGCCCCGCGCCTGAGCGCGTAGAGGTCCCTGAGACTGTCAACGCCGAACTGCGCGAGTACCAGCGCCGCGGTGTGGATTGGCTGTACTACATGTCCCGCAACAACCTAGGGGCTGTGCTTGCAGACGATATGGGGCTCGGCAAAACTCTCCAACTGCTGACCCTGCTTGCGGTGGAAGAGGCGAACGGCAGGAAGACCGGACCAACGCTTGTGGTCGCACCGACCTCAGTAGTGGGCAACTGGGCGCGCGAAGCAGCCCGCTTCGTGCCGGGTATGAAGGTGCGGGTCCACCACGGCACGGGACGGCTCAAAGGCGACGAGCTGTTCGCTGCGGCCGAAGAAGCGGACATTGTCATTTCCTCCTACGGCACGGTTGCCCGCGACGTGAAAGACCTGGCCAAGGTGCGTTGGGATCACGTGGTGCTGGATGAGGCGCAGGCGATTAAGAATTCGGGCACGCAGGCGTCGAAAAGCGTGCGCGCCCTGCCAGCACGCCACCGCATCGCGCTGACCGGCACGCCGATTGAAAACAAACTGTCGGAGCTGCGTAGCATCCTCGACTTTGTTAACCCCGGCATGCTTGGCTCCCAGTCGTTTTTCCGCAACCACTTTGCCAAGGTCATCGAGGCCCGCAGCGAAGATCCTGTCGCGCTCGAGATGAGCGAGCGGCTTCAGCGTCTCACCGCGCCGTTTATCATGCGCCGGCTGAAAACTGACACGGCGATTATCAGCGACCTGCCCGAAAAGGCAGAACATGTCATCGCCGTAGACATGACAGCCGAGCAAGCCGCACTGTACAAGGCGCTCGTGGACACAATGCAGGAAGAACTGCAGAACCGAAAAGGCATTGCGCGCAAGGGGCTGGTGCTGTCCACCATCACGCGCATCAAGCAGATTTGTAACCACCCGGCGCACTTTCTTGGCGATGGCTCCCCAGTCACCATCAAAGGCGTCCACCGCTCCGGCAAAGTACAAAAACTCATGGAACTGCTGGACAACGCTATCGAAACCGACCAGCGCGTCCTGATCTTTACCCAGTACAAGGCATTCGGCGACATCCTCCAGCCGTACCTTTCGGAGCGCCTCGGCGGGAAGATCCCATTCCTCCACGGCGGCGTGGGCAAAACCGCGCGCGACAAGATGGTGGAAGATTTCCAAACTGATAACGGCCCGCGCGCCATGATCCTGAGCCTGAAAGCCGGCGGCACAGGACTCAACCTCACTGCGGCCTCTATGGTCATTCACCTCGACCGCTGGTGGAACCCAGCCGTAGAAAACCAGGCGACCGACCGCGCATTCCGCATCGGACAAGACAAAAACGTTACCGTGTACAAAATCATCACCCGCGGCACCATGGAAGAATCCATCCAAGACATCCTCGACGGCAAAACCCAACTCGCAGGCACCGTCGTCGGCCAAGGCGAAGGCTGGATCACCGAACTGGACACCGATGATCTGGCACAACTGATCAGCTACAGGGGGCAAAATGACTAAACGCCCACGCGAAGACAACGTCATCTACGCCAACTTCGGCGCACGCACACGCGTCTCCAGCCCAGCCGAAACCGGGGCGCAGACCAGCGAACCCTCGCGCGTCAACAGGCTATCCGCACCAGCGATGCGCATATTCAACGCTGCAGTGCGCCAAACCGACGTCGCGCGCGCCAAACGCGGCCGCACCTACGCCGACGGCGGGCACGTCCTTGGGCTGACCGCCGTAACCAACGGCATGCACGCAGACGTTGCTGGCAGCCAAAACGAGCCCTTCCGCACCACACTCGTCCTGCCACACCGCAGCCGCGAAGACATCGAAACAGCCATCGGCTCGCTTGTGCGCGAAGCAGGTTCCCTCGAGCGCCTCCGTGCCGGGGAACTCAATGACGACGTCCTTGACATCCTGCTCTGCTCCTCACCCGACGAGGTGCGGTTTTACTGCGACTGCCCGGACAACGCCCAAGTTTGCAAGCACGCGGTCGCGCTCGCACAGTGCGCTGCCGAACTTATCGACGACGACCCGAGCCTCATCCTCTCCATGCGTGGCATCACACTTAACGCGCTCGAAGACCGCAAACGGCGCGAATCACACAACATGGCGCTCGAGAACTCCGCGCCGGGTTCGCCGTACTTCTGGGATGACCACGACCTGCCCGATCTGCCACGCCCGAAGATCGCGCCGATGATCGAGGACTCGGACATCCACTTGCTGCACCGTGCGATGCAATCTGTGTCGTTTACCAACATCGACCAATTGCGCGCGGTAGCAGATATCGAGGATCTTTACGACGACCTCACGCGTTCATAGTTCATATGTTCGAATATATTGTGTGCTGTGTCGTGGTGGGGTGGTAGTTGTTGTGGGTATGACGCGCACGACATTCATTCACACGTCCGACCTGCAGTTGGGCATGACAAGGAAGTTCCTGTCCGCCGACGCCCAATCGCGTTTCAACGAAGCCCGGCTCCGCGCGGTGACGCGCCTCGGCGAGATCGCCGAAGAGCGCGGGGCCGAATTTATTGTGGTTGCAGGCGACGTGTTTGAACACAACTCGCTCAAAAAAGAAACACGCGGGCGCGCACTCGAAGCATTGCGGCATCTCCCAGTGCCGGTGTATCTATTGCCGGGAAACCACGACCCGTTGGTGGCGGATTCCATCTTTAATTTCACCTCAGACATTGATGGGGTGACGGTCTTGGGAGACTCCACGCCCGTGGAGGTCCGCGAAGGCGTGGAGATTGTCGGTGCGCCACTGCTGGCCAAGCATGCCTCCGAGGATTTGTGCGCGAAGGCGATTCGGAATCTGGAGCCGACAGAAAACGTGCGCATCTTGGTCGGCCACGGCCAGGCAGAAGGCTATGGCACCGAGGAGACGGCGGCGCTTATCGACATTGCCAAACTAGATGCGGCAATCGATCGCGGCGTGATCGATTACGTGGCGTTGGGAGATACCCACTCCACGCAATCACTGTCGGACTCAGGTCGAGTGTGGTTCTCCGGCTCCCCGGAAACCACCGACTACTTCGACCGTTCACCTGGCGCGAAGGGCGGGGAAGTGGATTCCGGCAACGCGCTAGTCGTGACCGTGGAGAAGGACAGTCTGACCTCCACAGTCGAGGTTGAGAAGGTTCCGGTTGGCACCTGGACGTTCGAAGCACGCTTCTGGGAGGTCAACGATGCCGACGATGTTGCCGCGGTTATCGACGATCTGAAGGCCTATCCTGCGAAGGATCGGACTGTGATCAAGTATGCGCTCTCCGGCACGCTTGGCCTGGAAGCAACCCGTACGTTGCAACGAGAGTTAGACGAGTTAGAGCCGGTCTTTGCCGCTCTCTACGAGCGGGAGCGGTTGATGAGCCTGCACCTCGAGCCAGACGAGGAAGAGCTAGAGAATTTGCCGCTGACGGGTTACGCCAAGGAGGCGATGCGCGAGCTTATAGGTGTTGCTGGCGATGAGGCTACAGCGCGCGATGCCGTGAACTTGTTGTTCCGTCTGTCTAAGGAGGTCCACTAATCATGCGTATCCATTCGCTGACCCTCGACAATGTTCGTGCGATTGAGCACCTGGAGCTGCGTGACCTGCCGGATACAGGCGTCATCGTTGTCCACGGACGCAACGAGGCCGGCAAGTCGACCATCTTGGACGCGCTTGATGCAGTACTCAACGAGCGTCACACTGGCGGCGGCAAGAAGATTCGCGCTCTTGCACCCGCAGGACGTGACGAATCACCAGAGGTAGAACTCAACGCCACGATTGGCGGCACCACGTTTACCGTGCGCAAGCGATGGCTCAAGGGAAAGAAATCAGAGCTGACGGTGCACACGCCGGTCCGCGCTAACTTCACCGGCCGCGAAGCCGACGATGAGCTTTTGCGGATCCTGGACGAGCACCTGGATACAGCGCTTACTCAGACGCTGTTTCTCCGCCAGGGGGACCTCGATCCAGCGATCGCTGCTGCCGGTATCCCGACGATCTCTCGTGCCCTTGACGCGGAAGCCGGAGAAGGCGAAACCGGTGAGGAAGATTCAGACCTCGCCCGCGCCATTGATGCCGAATACGGAAAGTATTGGACCAACGCGCAGCCACCGAAGAAGAAAGCACCCTATGCGGCGTTGTTTACCGCCGTAGAGGATGCCCGCGAGAAGCTGCGAACACACGAAGCGGAAGTGCAGCAGCTGTCGCAGTACGTCGATGAGGTTGAGCGACGCAAGAGTGAGATCGACAGCATCGACAAGGAACTGCCTGATGCCGAGCAAGAGTTGCGTGAGCGCGAGCAGGCAAGCGCTGCGGCGAACCAGGTCCGCGATAAGGCAGCTACCGCCCAGGAGCGCCTCGAGCGAGCGACGATCACTCGCAAACGTGCTGAGCAGGATGTAGCAGACCGCAACGCCCTGAAGAAGCGCGTGGAGTTGGTCAAACATGAGGAAGCTCAGCTCCGTGAAGAGATTGAGCCTGCACGAAAAGCCCGTAACGAGGAAGGGGAGAAGATAGCAACCCTTCTTGCGGATGTCGAGGGCGCGAAGACACGACTTACAGACGCACGCACTGCATCCAAACATGCAGAGACCTTGCGGGATCTTGCACGGGCGAAGCGTCGCCTCAAGACCATCGACGAGCAGCTCGAACGCATTGGCACGGTAGAGCAGGCGTATAAAGAACTGCTCTCCAACGCGCCAGAGCGCGACGTCACTGACAAACACATTCGGGACCTTGAACAGGCAGAAAACGAGGTCACACTCCAGCGCCGTCTGCGCGACGCATCCTCGGCAAAACTAGAGATCACCGCAGATCATGCGACGATCACTGTCGATGGCGATGATCGCCCCATCAACGGTACGGAAACCGTCGCGGTCTTCGAGGGCTCCACGTTGCAGTTGGGTGAATTCGGCGTGGTGTTCCGCGCAGCCCAAGGCACCGCAGATCCCCAAAGCGCCGTAGAGAAGGCAGAACGCGCATTTGCTGATGCACTTGCCGCCACCGGTTGCGACAGCGTTGATGAGGCCCGTGCCGCCCGCGACGCCACTCAGGAGTACGCCTCCGAGCTCAAGGTGGCGCGCCAGCGTCTCGACGACACCCTCGCCGGTGCATCCGCCGACGAACTGCGTGCCGAGCGGACCAAACTGTCGGCACAGGCTGAAGAGTTTGCGGCAGCGCTGAAAGACACTGCTGCATCCGATGCCGTAGCGGAGGTGGACGAAGCAGACGCAGAGGAAGCGTTGCGCGAGGCGCAAAAGGCGCTCGCTAGCGCAGAACGTGACGTGGACGCTGCCGAAGCCGCACTGAAACCCTACGCAGACAAAACCGCAGCACACACGCTGACCGTCCTGGAGACCCGTCTGGAGGCAAAAACAGCAGAAGCCTCTGCAGCAGCCGCGGAACTGTCCCGTGCGGAGGAAACAACACGTGCCGAAGATTTGGACAAAACTCTCCAGCAAGCGCGTGAAGACGAAACCGAATCCCAACAGGTTGTTGACGCGCTAAAGGCGGAATTGGCGGAAGCGGATCCCGAATTCGCCGCATCCCTGCTGGAGGGAGCCACCACACGTCTGAGCAATCTGGAGAAGCGCAAGAACGATGCACAGAACCGAATCCGCGAGCTCACCGGATACATCGACATGGCCACCGGTACTGCCGAGCAAGCCGACCATGCTGCTGCGGAGCTCGAGATCGCCCAAGCCGCCCTTGACCGTGCAACGCGACGGGCAGAGGCGGTGAAACTCCTACGCGAGACTATGCACCGCCACCGCGACGTTGCCCGTTCGCGCTACGCGGCGCCGTTTAATGCCGCAGTGCGCGAGCGTGCCCGAATCCTGTTCGGCCCGAGCGTAGATTTCAACTATGGCGATGACCTGACGATTACGGACCGCACCGTCGATGGCGTCACGGTGCCACTCGATCAACTCTCGGGAGGCACCAAGGAGCAGTTAGCAATCCTGACCCGCTTTGCCATCGCAGACCTGGTGTCCGGAGAGGGGACAGGTGCTCCTGTGCCGGTAGTTGTTGATGACGCGTTGGGTGCGACCGACCCGGAGCGCCTCGCTCGCATGAACTCGCTATTTAGCCAGGTAGGCAAGCACTCACAGGTGCTCGTGCTCACGTGTTTCCCGCAACGATTCGACCGCGTATCGGCTGCACGGACCTACGCAGTGGATGACTTAAAGGGGATTCATAAGGGGATTGGATAACATCATCGGTTATGGCTACTCAACCGCGCTGGCTTACTGAGGACGAGCAACACCTCTGGCGACTGATCCTGGCTGCCTCGAAGAATGTAAATAACGCCATCGATGAGCGGCTGCAGGAAACCGCAGCCATGTCTGCTCCCGAGTTCTCAATCCTGGTGGTGCTTTCCGAAGCCCCAGAACGGACAATGCGACTGCGCGAACTGTGTGCCGAGCTGCAATGGGACCGCTCGCGTGCGTCGCACCAGGTCACACGCATGGAAAAGCGCGGATTGGTGTCGAAGAAGGTGTGTCCGGGCGATGCGCGCGGCGTATTGGTGACTATCACCGATGAAGGCTTCACACGCCTGGAATCTGCAGTGCCGGATCACGTCGAAACCGTCCGCCGTCTGATCTTTGATCAACTGACAGACGAACAAAGGCACGTACTTCAAACCTGGCTGAACGATGTCATCGCAGTCGACCCACGTACCCCTGACGGTTCGTAAAAATCTCGCAACATGTTTCCAGAACCATTGCCGGAGCGAGGGAAGCGGAGTTTGATGGAGGCATGTCTTATATGAATAGCTCCCAGAACTTTAGTAACACTCCGAAACGACTTGAACGGTCGATGACTGATAAGTACATCGCGGGCGTATGCGGTGGCATCGCGAAATACTTCGGGGTGGACTCCACCCTCGTTCGCGTGGTCTTCATCCTGCTGGTACTCGCCGGGGTAATGCCGGGCCTGTTGGCATACATCGTTGCTTGGATGATCATGCCGGCAGAGTTCTAAAACACAGAGTTTTAGAAAATAATGCAGCCCGTGATGTGGTTCGTCGCTACGAACTCCATCACGGGCTGACGCCTATGCGCGGGGCTATCCCTGGTTGAAGTACCCCGGCTGATCAACCGGTCCAAGGTTGCCGGTGCGCAGGTATTCGACAACCTGACGGTCGACAGCCTGGTTGCCGCGCCCGACGTGACCGTGGCCCGGGCCGTGAACCGTCACCACGTGCGAGCCCATCGGCTGGGCGATGCCGAAGCGTCCCGCATACATGGTTTGCGGATCACGCGTGGCGTTGATCTGCAGTGGACGAGTCTTCAGCTTCGAACCGTTGAGCGCCACCTTGCCCGTGACTGGCGCTGCGCCGTTGCAGGTCACACCAGAGCCGAACTGCAGAGCAGGGGCGGTGATGACCTCGCCGGTCTGGTTGGCCCAAAACGCTTCCGGAATAAGGCCGTAGTCCGGCGCAGCGATGTTCTCGTTGCAGGTCTGCACGGCGAGCAACTCGTTGCGGGCGATGGACTCGTCTTGGAGGAACTTCATCAACTCAGGCGCCGGCTTGGCCTGGTCTTGCTTTAGCGAGCCATTGGTGAGCCGTGCAAGCGAGTCCCAGTCCGCAGGCGAGGGCAGCACATTGCGAGTGGCCAGCAGCAGCGGTGATGACACCTGGTTCGCACCCGGGTTGAGCATGCGGGAGATAATGCCTTCGCCCTCTACACGGGCCTTGCCGGCAGCCGACATAGCGTCTGCGCCCGCTTGGCCGGCAAACGCGAGTGCAGGCGGAAGGTCGCCCACACGGGCTGGCGGTGGGGTCACGGTCGGGTTAGTGCCGGACTGTGCGACGACCACGTTCGACCAGTACTGGTACGCCTTCAGTGGGGTATTGCCCATGCGGTACTTTGCGTCGTTTGCGGCGACCCACGCGAAGTACTCGTTTAGTGCACGTTCGTAGCCGCCCTTTTGGTCCAGCAGGATCTTCGACCACTGGTCGTTCGGGTTCATCGCGGAGTCGAGGACGACCTTGTCGGTGCGGTTGGGGAACATCGACGCGTACGCCGAGCCCAAGTACGTGCCGTACGACAAGCCCATGATTGAGATGGTGTCGTATCCAAGCGCCCAGCGGACCATGTCCCAGTCACGGGCGTTGTTGTAGGTGGTGATCGTCTTGGTGTAGCCCGGACGAGGCTTCTCGCACAGTTCGCGGGTGAGTCCGCCTTGGGTGACCGTGGCGTCCCATGTCAGCTTCGCTATGTCGGCAGGGCCGTTCATTGCAGGATCAGCGCACTTCAACTGAGTAGAACCAATCAGGCCACGCGGTTGTACCGCTACGAGATCCCACTCGTTGCGCATCTCTTGCGGCCACTTCATGCCTTCGTTCATGCCGAAGAAGCTGTAAGCATCGCCACCTGGCCCACCTGGGTTGCCAAAGATCGCGCCACGACGTGCACCCGGATTTTGAGCCGGGATCTTGATAAAGCCAACGGAAATGTCGCCAGCCGTGGGGTTGTCGTAGTGCATGGGCACCAAAATGCGGCCGCACTGTGCGCCCTTGGCATCAACGTAGAACGGGCACGACTCCCACGTAATGACAGGGGAAGTCGGCTGCGCGTGAGCAGGGGTTGCGGTCAGTGGTGACAAGGTGAGTGCCAGCGCGCCGAGTGCTGCAGCACTTCGCTTGACGACGCGTCTCGTGACCGACTTCAACATAGCCAGGCTCCTTTTCTCCATACCTAAGGTTTCGCTTAACCGAATCTACCGGAGTTGTCAGCTATCGCCACGCTACGCGCCGATTCTTTCGCGAATTGCACGCTGCACGTGGTCTTGATCCGCCACGGCAACGAGGCAGTCATCTGCATTGCGGACACAGATGCGCACCGTGGGCCCGCCGAGGGTGAACGCGTCCGCTTCGGCGTAGCGGTCCGGCTGGTCGGTCAGCATGGCAATACCGGTGAAGTGGATCAGGCTGGGTTCTTCTCCGGGGCGCACGTCCTTGATGTCCGAATATGAGATGGTTCTGGATCGGCTGCCAAGGGTGGTGGTGAGGGAGTCGTGGTCAAGAACCAGCGCCACTTTGCGGGAGAAAATCCAGAGCCCCCAAAGCACCACCACGAATCCAAACAACAGCGCACCGTAGAGTTCGCCGCTCAACGCTGCAACGACGACTGCCACAATGACGAAACCCGCGACGAATGCCGCGGGTAGACCGCCTGGATGGCGGGTAAACACTTTCCGCTCCATGGCGGCGAGTATAAGGCCTACTGCTTGATGCCGGAGCCTTCGATCTCGATGCCGACCTTCTCGCTGACCAGCATGCCGCCGGAGTTCAGCGGTGCCTGGAAGTCGATGCCGAAGTCCGTGCGGTTAATGGTGGTGCGAGCTTCGAAGCCGATGCGTGTGTTGCCGAACGGATCCTCTTCGACGCCAAACGTCTCGACGTCAAACGTGATCGGCTTGGTGGTGCCCTTGATGGTGAGGTCGCCAGTGACGGAGCCGTTTCCCGACTCATCGATGTTGAACTCGGTGGCGGTGAACGTCATTTCCGGGTGCTTGTCGACGGCGAAGAAGTCGTCGCCACGCACATGCTCATCACGATCAGCGTTGTTCGTATCGACGCTCGCGGTGCGCACAGTGCCCGTCGCGGTGCTCTCGGCCGGGTTCTCGGCGATGGTTAGTGTTGCATCGAAGTCGGTGAACTCGCCGCGGACTTTGGTCACCATCGCGTGGCGCACGGTGAAGCCGATGGTGGAGTGGGCAGGGTCGAGGTTGTAAGTACCGGTCAGGTTAGTCATTGCGTCTCCTTTATTCGATGTCGTTACGTGTGGCGCCGACTGTAACGGAGTAATGGTGACACGTCAACAATTGTTTGACCGGCAATTTGCTGGTTGAGAAGTAGCTCGCTTAATGAGCAGATACGCTCCGGCGGTCGCCGCCACGGTGGCCACTACAGAGATCGCAAGATCGCTTGACGACGACACCGCCAAGTCAACCCCGTCCACACCGAATGCGTCCGGCGCGTAGGCGAACGTGTTGCCAACGGCGTGCACCGCAGCCGCCGCTTCAATACCACCGGTTGTGTGAGTGAGGAAGGTGGCGCACAGCGCGAACACGGTAACGCTGACCATGCCTTGCCATTCGTAGTGGTGGCCTGACAAGAAAAACAGCAGCGGAATCAAGTACGCAATCACGGCGGGGGAGAACCACTGGCCGGTGATCTGCACAAGCGAGCCGCGGAAAAAGAGTTCCTCGGACAGCGACTGGAGCGGTGCCATCGCGACGATGACGGCCAGTGCAGCGACATTCATAGGAGTAAAAGTCGCCTGGGACCGGTCCGAGATAACCACCGCGTAGATGCCCTCGGCGCCGAGGAACAGCAGGGCGGGTAGCAAGGCGAGCCCGAAGTTGCGCCACCTAAAGCGCAGTTCCCTGGACCACAGCGCACGGGGGTCGCGGCCTGTCACTCGGGCAGCGATGAACCCCGCGGGGATCATCGCCACCCACCCAATAAATGTTGCAGCTGCGAGATACGGATGCTCCAAAAACGAGTATTCCGCGAACGCGCTGACCTCAGGATGGGCGATCTTCTCGTACAGGTAGAACAGGCCGATCGCCGCGCTCGTTAGCGTGACCAAAAGCACCAGAGCGATGACGAGTTCAATCAACGGACGCCACCATGCCGGCCGGGGTGGAGTGGGGTTGTCAGTGTTGGGCGGTGTGGCGGGTCGTCGATACGCGCGTCCGAGGAGGTGGTAGGCGATGGATGTCGAAGCGTTCAAGATGTCACCTTTATTGCTACTCGTCGTGTTTCTTATCCCAGCGATACCTGCGGAGGTCAAAGATTGGCAAAATGACGATGTAGTAGACCCCCAGTGTCCACGCGGCCGGTTTGAGTAAGTTGCTTAGGTTGAAATTATCCCTGTCAATAGGAAACACGATATACATGGCGGGGACGGCCAAGGGGACGATCACGAATCTCTGCCACCATGGCGGAACCCATGGCGCTCCATTCTCTTCTCTTGCGGCAAGTGCGCCGCCAAAGCCCATTTCGAACCGAGAGCCCATTCCGAAGCCTCCTGACAACAAAAAGTCTAATACCGCCCGCGTGTCAACGGGCGCGACAAAAGAGGGGGCTGTGAATTGCACTCCCGGAACGACCCCACAAACAAAAATCTCGAGACACCGAAGGAACGATGTCTCGAGATAACACAGCGTGTCCCCGACAGTGTCCGAAGTCACGACATATTTGACGGGGTG
>NZ_KV821370.1:0-5904 GCF_001815635.1 Corynebacterium sp. HMSC075D04 | reverse complement strand
ACTCATCCGTCAAGCATGACGCGACTCATGACATTTGCGGAGGATGTGGGATTTGAACCCACGAGGGTCGTGAAACCCGCACGCGTTCCAGGCGTGTGACATAGGCCGCTAGTCGAATCCTCCAGCGAACAACCTCCCCGGCATGCACCGGCGAAGCGTCTTTGGACATGGTAATGCACACACCCCACAGCGCCAAAACGGCAGGTGGGGCGCGCAGGTTGTGTTCTCACGCGACAGATGGCTACAGTGTCAGTCAGGATCTCACGCGGTGTTATCTTGTGAACTCCCCCAGGGCGGGAACGCAGCAAGGGTCAGCGAGCTCTAGCAGGTGCGTGGGGTCCCTTTTTCATGTTCGGGGACGGATAGGCCGCTACGATGGTGGGCACGCAAAATTCGCCTTCGAACATCTGGAGTGATGATGCCTCTCAAGGACCTGGACGCAGCCCAGTTCAACGAACTCGCCGAGCGCACTCGCGCACAGTACGAGGAACTCAAGGCCCGAAACCTCAACCTGAACCTGACGCGCGGTAAGCCGTCCGCAGAGCAGCTCGGGTTCTCTGACGCGTTGCTGTCGCTGCCGGGGGAGGGCGACTACACCGACAAGACCGGCGCTGACGTGCGCAACTACGGCAACCTCGACGGCATTGCGGACATCCGCGAGCTCTGGGCCGAGGCCCTCGGCGTCGCCCCGGAGAACGTCGTCGCGGGTGATTCCTCGAGCCTGAGCATCATGTTCGACCTCGTCTCGTTTGCCTATATCTGGGGCACCAACGACTCGCCGCGCCCCTGGAAGGGCGAGGAGACCGTCAAGTGGATCTGCCCGGTGCCGGGCTACGACCGCCACTTCACCATCGTCGAGCACTTCGGCTTCGAGATGATCCAGGTGCCGATGACCCCGACCGGCCCCGACATGGACCTCGTCGAAGAGTTGGTCAAGGACCCGCAGGTCAAGGGCATGTGGTCGGTGCCGATCTTCGGCAACCCCACCGGCATCACCTACTCCGCCGAGACCATCGAGCGCCTCTGCGCCATGGAGACCGCCGCGCCGGACTTCCGCCTGATCTGGGACAACGCGTACGCCATCCACACGCTGACCGACGAGTTCCCGGACAACCCGAACGTCCTCGAGATCTCCGCGAAGCACGGCAACCCGAACCGCTTCTGGTACATGTCGTCGACCTCCAAGATCACGCATGCCGGCTCGGGCGTGGCGTTCTTCGCCTCCTCCAAGGAGAACCTGGACTGGTACAACAGCCACGCCGGCGTGCGCGGCATCGGCCCGAACAAGGTCAACCAGTTGGCACACGCGCGCTTCTTTGGCGACGTCGATGGCCTGCGCGCCCACATGCTCAAGCACGCCGGTTCGCTCGCGCCGAAGTTTGCGGCGGTCGTCGAGGTCCTTGAGCAGCGCCTCAGCGAGTACAACGTCGCCGAGTGGACCAACCCGACCGGCGGCTACTTCATCTCCCTGGACATCAAGGACGGCTCCGCCAAGCGCGCCTGGGAGCTGGCCAAGGAAGCCGGCATCACCCTGACCAAGGCCGGCGCATCCTTCCCGGGAGGCATCGACGAGCACGACGAGAACATCCGCCTCGCACCGTCCCTGCCGCCGCTCGACGAGGTCCGCACCGCCATGGACGGCGTGGCCACCTGCGTGCTGCTTGCCTGCATCGAGGCGCATGAAAACTGATCAGGTCGCAGCATGGCTCGGGTCCTTCATGGACATCGAGCTCATGCTTATCGACGACGCCGCCGTCGCCCTCACCACCATCAACTCCACCCCCGCAGCCTGCACCGTCGGCTTCTCCCAAGTCGACACCGGACTGGTCATCGACGGGGATGGGGCGACTGATGTGCGGTGTGAGATTGTGACGGTAGGTGGGGTCGTCGATAAGCAACTGCCCGGGCGCGCCGTCGTTGCCGCAGCCCGTGCCATCGAGCGCCTCGGCATCCCCGCACAACCCGGCGTGCTGCTCGAAGGCGCCCTCGACGAGCTCGGCACCACCGCACGCCACGGCTGGCTGCGCGAACCCGAACTCTTCGACCGCGGCACACCGCTATACCGCGAACCCGACAGGCTCACCCTGCTGCTCGAACTCGTCGCACTCACCGACGACGAATACACCATCGCCCGCGACCAAGGCCTCGACGTCCTAACCCGCAGGTTGCGACGCCGCGGCACCAACACCACCGAATGGAATCGCGCGGCCGAGTAAGGTAGCCCGCGTGGCTCTGTACAGGAAATACCGCCCCGCAACATTCGGCGAAGTCGTCGGCCAAGAACAGGTAACCCGGCCGCTGTCCACCGCACTGGACAACGACCGCATCTCGCACGCCTACCTGTTCTCCGGCCCACGAGGCTGCGGCAAAACATCATCCGCCCGCATCCTCGCGCGCTCACTCAACTGCGCCGAAGGACCAACCTCCACCCCCTGCGGCGTATGCCCCTCCTGCGTCTCCCTCGCCCCCGGCGGCAACGGAAACCTCGACGTCATGGAAATCGACGCAGCCTCCCACGGCGGCGTCGAAGACATGCGCGACCTGCGCGAACGCGCCCTGTACGCGCCAAGCGAATCGCGTTACCGCGTCTTCATCATCGACGAAGCCCACATGATCTCCAAAGAGGGCAACAACGCCCTGCTCAAAATCGTCGAAGAACCACCCGCCCACCTCATCTTCATCTTCGCCACCACCGAACCCGAAAAGATGCTGGGCACCATCCGCTCACGCACCCACAACTACCCATTCCGCCTGCTCGCACCCCAAGCCATGCGTTCTCTTCTCGAGCGCATCGTTGCCGACGAAGGCGTCACCGTCGACGAAAACGTCTACCCCCTGGTCATCCGCGCCGGTGGCGGCTCCCCGCGCGACACCCTGTCCATCCTCGACCAGCTGCTCGCCGGCGCCGGACCCGACGGGCTGACCTACGACCTTGCCCTGCCACTGCTGGGCGTCACAGACCTCACACTTCTCGACGCCGCCGTCGACGCCATCGCATCCGGCGACGGCTCCGCCATGTTCCACACCATCGACGAAGTCATCGAATCCGGCCACGAACCCCGCCGCTTCGCCCTCGACCTCCTCGACCGCATGCGCGACCTCCTCCTGATCCGCACCGTCCCCGACGCATTCGGGCAAGGGCTTGTCGACGCCCCCACCGACCGCTCCGAAATCCTCAAACACCAAGCCGAACTCTTCACCCCCGCCCACCTCTCCGCCCTGGCCACCGAAGTCAACGACCGACTCCCAGACCTCGCCGGCGCCACCTCGCCCCGCCTACTCCTCGAAATCATGATGGCGCACCTCCTCACCGTCAGCGTTGGCGGTGGCGCGGTGGGCGCGGCCGGTGCTGGGGCTGGGGCTGTTGGCTCTGCTGGTTCTGCCAGTGGTGCTGTTGGTGCTCCCTCCGGCGTTACTGGCGCCGCTGGCGGGGGAGGCGCTGCCGCCGCCGCAGCCGCTGCAGCTGCCGCCGCAAGCTCCCGCACCGCCTCGCGCAAACCCGCGCCGACCGCCCAGCAGCCATCCGCGCCTGCCGCGCCCGCTGCGCCGGCGCCAGCACAGCCCGCTGCGCCAGCCGCGCCCGCTGCGCCAGCCGCGCCCGCTGCGCCGGCACAGCAACAGCCAACGCCGGAACCGCAGCCAGCACCCCAGCCTGAACCCACGCCCCAGCCTGAACCCGCACAACCGGATCCGGCTCCGCAACCCGCTACGCCCGAACCCGCGCCGGAGCCAGCGCCACAACCCGCGCCGCAACAGGCCGTGCCGCAACAGCAACAGCAGCAGCCGGACACGGACGACCTATACCAGCGCATCGAGCGCGACTGGACCCGCCTGCGCCAATCCGTCGGCGCACGCAACCAGGTCGCCGAAATCATGCTGACGGAGGCGAAACCGCTCGGCTTCGACAACGACACCCTCGTCGTCGGCCACCACACCGGAGCACTCGCTGACCGGATCAACGCCGAACGCAACAACGCAGACATCGTCGCAGTGTTCACCGAGAAGCTCGGTACGCCAATCAAGGTCCGTTGCGTGGTCGGCACCAACCCCGACGCCGCCCACGTCAAGCGGCCAGAACCGAGGGAGGTGTGGAATCCGGGGGAGGGGTCGTCGACAAGCGAAAAGCCCGAAGACCCTGCCCCCGCCAACAGTTGGCAAGCCGCAGTCGCCGCAGCCAGCCAAAAAGCCGCCGAACGAGCCCAACGCGAACGCGACGACATCCCACCACCACCCGAACCCACCGAACCATTCGAAGAAGCCGAACCCGAATACACCCGCGAAGACGAAGAACGCGACATGGCCCAAGAAGCACGCGACGGAGAACGAACCGCAGACCGCCGCGACGCCACCGAAGTCGCCATGGATCTCCTCGCCGCCGAACTCGGAGCCAAACCCCTCTAAGCGACGCGTACAATGGCCCACGGAGCTTTACCAACAAACGAAAGGTTGCAACCATGACCCAGCCACAGGACATGCAGGAACTCATCCGCCAGGCCGCCGAAGTGCAGGCCGCACTCCAGCAGGCACAGATGGAACTGCTGCAGACCGAGGTCACCGGCACCGCAGGCGGCGGCCTCGTTGCCGTCACCATGACCGGCGGCGCTGAAATCACCGACCTGACCATCAAGCCGGAAGCCGTTGACCCGGAGGACGTCGAGACGCTGCAGGACCTCATCCTCGCCGCATACCGCGACGCCCACGACCAGGCCGGCAAGCTCGCCGAAGAGAAGATCGCCCCGCTGACCGGCGGCGCAATGGGCGGCGGCGCACCGCAGGGTGGCGCCCCGCAGGCAGGCCCGGGCGAGATCCCGTTCGGCGGCATCGTCTAACCTGTCGCTTTCCGCGTCCGGCCGGCTTGGTCGGGCGCGTTTTTCATGCCACGAAAGGAACCCCCGCGTGTTTGAAGGACCGCTGCAAGACCTTATCGACGAATTCTCGCGCCTTCCCGGAATCGGCCCCAAGTCCGCGCAACGTATCGCGTTTCATTTGCTGAAGACGGAGCCAGAGGACATCGATAGGCTGCGCGCCGCCCTGGCCGCCGTGCGCGACGGGGTGACGTTTTGCCGCATCTGCAACAACGTCTCGCGCGAGGAAGTGTGCCGCATTTGCGCCGACTCGGGACGCGACAAGTCGCTGGTGTGCGTGGTGGAGGACGCGAAGGACATCCAGGTCATTGAGCGCACGGGGGAGTATTCGGGCCGCTACCACGTGTTGGGCGGGTCGTTGGATCCGTTGGCGAATGTCGGCCCGAAGGATCTGGCCATTGCGCCGTTGTTGCAGCGCATTGGCGGTGTGCTTGACGACGTCGACGGCGCCGACAACCCCGATGTCACCGAAGTCATCTTGGCCACCGACCCCGACACGGAGGGGGAGGCGACGGCGTCGTATTTGGCGCGTCTGTTGAAGGACTTCCCGTCGTTGACGGTGTCGCGCTTGGCGTCGGGTATGCCGCTTGGTGGGGACTTGGAGTTTGTCGACGAGCTCACGCTCTCCCGCGCGTTAACCGGGCGCCTCAAGCTGTGATTTGTGGATAACTCTTTACTTTTCGACGACTCCACGCCCAGTTATCCACAGGCCAGGTGCATTTTCTGCGCCGGGCGTTTAGCGTTTTGGGTATGAATTCGTTCGAGGTGTTAGTGCAGGCGATGTCGGCCGCAGCGTTAGAGACGCTGGCTGATTTCGACCTTGATGTTGCACTCGCCTCGGGCTTTGCACCGGATCGTGCGCGTGCCTGGTCGCGGCTGCGGGATGTGTACTTCGGGCGCACCAAGTTCACGCGCAAACAGAAGACAGCAAGTTCTTTAGCGCGAGGTTTCTCCCTCGACGAGCTGGCGCTGATCGAGCGTCGCATCGCACCGGTCAAAGATGCCTCCCAGCGGTGGGCGCTGCGCCTTGCCTTACTTG
>NZ_KV821369.1:503-38159 GCF_001815635.1 Corynebacterium sp. HMSC075D04 | reverse complement strand
AAAATGTGGATAACTCCAACACCAAATTCCACAATCCCCTGGTGAGAAGTACTATGTGCGTCGTGACTGTTCTGATCGTTGGTCTTGGGAATCCTGGCCCTCAGTATGAAAATACGCGGCATAACGCGGGTGTGGTCGTCGTCAATGAGCTTTTGGAGCGCGCCACCCCGATGCCCGCAACCTTGTCGGCACACAAGCGCACTAACACCGAGGTGGCGGAGTTGGCGGCGGGACGCCTGGCCAAGGACCGTGTGATCGTTGCGCGCACGCGCAGTTTCATGAATGTTTCGGGCGGGCCGGTGAAGGCGCTCGCAGATTATTTCGGCGTGAAGCCGGAAGACGTGTATGTGATTCACGACGAGCTCGATCTGGACCTCGGCGAGGTGAAGATCCGTCTCGGCGGTGGCGATCACGGCCATAACGGGCTGAAGTCGGTGACCAAGGCGCTGAACAAGCCGTACAACAAGGTCGCCGTCGGCATCGGTCGCCCGCCCGGACGGATGGCGCCGGCGGATTATGTGCTGAAACCATTCAGCGCGAAGGAGCAGGTTGATCTCGCAATTGCGGCCGCGGACGCGGCGGATGAGATTCTGCGCGCGTTAGGCTAGCCGCATGAAACTTGCGACGATCAGGACCGGAAACACCACCACCGCGGCACGGCTTATCGACGACACCCGCGCCGTCAAACTCAACGCTCCCGACATCGGCGCGCTTTTGCACGCGGGAAATTTCGAGGAGGGCGAGGAGTTCACCTTCTCCCCCGCTGATTTCGCGCCGGTGATTCCTCGTCCCGGCAAGATCATCTGTGTGGGGCTGAATTACGCGAAGCACATCGCGGAGATGGGGCATGATCAGCCGGATGTGCCGACGCTGTTCATTAAGTTCCCGGAGGCGCTCGTTGGGCCGTATGACGACGCTGAGGTGCCGGACTTCAACGCGGAGTCGTTGGATTTTGAGGGTGAGTTGGCGGTGGTCGTCGGTAAGCGGGCGCGCCATGTGTCCAACGGTGCGGATTACATTGCTGGCTACAGCGTGATCAACGACTACACGCAGCGCACGTATCAGAAGCGCACGCAGCAGTGGCACCAGGGCAAGTCGTTGGAAAAGACGGCGGGGTTCGGCCCGTGGCTGGATACGCAGTGGCAGCCGGGTCCCGCGATTACGACGACGGTTAATGGTGAGGTGATGCAGCATTCGCGTACCGACGACCTCGTGTTTACCCCCGCGAAACTCATCGAGTTCATCTCGCATCTGTATCCGCTGGAGCCTGGTGACGTGATCGCAACTGGCACTCCGGACGGTGTTGGCCACGCGCGTGATCCGAAGCGCTACCTGAAAAATGGCGACACGGTGCGTGTTGAGATCGAGGGCCTTGGTGCGATCGAGAACACGACCCGCGTGATTTCTTGCTAGCCTCGTGCCCATGAGCCAGCACGCGATGTTGACCAGCAAGTATCCGCCGTCAGATAACCTCTACGAATCGCAGTCACGCGAGGGCGACATCTCGCTCATGCTGTGCCATGGGTGGAGTACCGGCGAGATCGAGGCGTTTTTTGAGGACGATAACGGCGGCGATCCGGTCCCAGGGCTCGATGTGCTTATCGACGACATCCGCGCCGAGTACGCCAACCTCATCCCCAAAGCTTCCGAGGACGCGCAGCGCCTCGATACGCTCCGCGACGCTCTGGCTGAGCGCAACCTCGCGTTCTCGTTCGACGAGGGGCTTACTCAAAGCGACTGCGCCGAGGAAGCCGCCGAACAGGCAGAAAATGATGGCCGCAGCGGCTATGTGTACTGCACGAACCAGGACGTGGATCGAGTCATCCACACCGGCGAGCTCTACTTCGGGTTTAGCTCCGTTGAGGCGGCCGAATCGCTCGTGGAAGCGCTTCGCGGTGTTGGCCTGACCCCGATGTGGGGCGGCAAACCTACCGAGCGTGTGGCGTGTGAGGGGCTCGTTGTCGAGCTCCCGCTCGCGGATTAGAAGCCGAGCTGATCGAGCAGGCGAACTTCTGCTTCTGCGATTAACTGCAGCGGGAACAGCAGAAGGAGAAACGGTGCGGAGCTCAGCATCACCCCAGGAGCTTTCTCCGTCCCGCTCTTGTTCGCGCCACCGTTGAGTTGCTCGGCGCCGTTGATGATGTTGGTGACAAGGAAGTTGTAAAGCCCCCAGGCGCTGCCGCTGTAGGCACGGTCAGTGTTGGCAGTCGCGGCCGGAGCCGCCGGTGCCGCGCTGGCTGCCGGGGCGAGCGCGCCCAGTGCGAGCGCGCCGGTCGTTGCGGTGGCAATTGCGATCTTGGAAAGCTTCATACCTCTCTCATCGCAACAGCTGTCTAGGGCGTTAGCATCCGCTCGATCTCGGCAGCCGGTGCAGCCATCAATGCTCCCCGATCGGCGCCGACGAGGCAGTAGTCGTTATCCCTGGTCATCGGCCGTAAATACGGGTAGGTCGGCGGCAGGTCAGGATTTTCCCGCGTGAAATCTGTTTCCACACCGCTCGCCCACCGTCCGGAGAAGGCGCGGGAGACCACGGCGGGTGTGTCGGTGCGCAGGAGTTCCCGGTTGCGTTGACTGGTGCCGGCTTCGTCGGCGAGTAGGAATGCTGTGCCGCAGGCGACGGGCATGTCGATCGCGGCGACGTCTTCGGCATTGCGGACGCCGCCGGCGGCGATTACGGGAACGGTGGCGAGGGGCCGCAGATCTGCGAGCAACTCCGGCAATGAGCGCTGGTCAGGGTCGTCGTGTTGGCTCCAGGTGCCGCGGTGGCCACCGGCGCGTGGGCCCTGGATGATCACGCCATCGACTCCCCTGGCTTGGGCTTCGCGCAGTTCGGCCTCGTTGGTTACTGTCGCCCAGGCTTCCGAGCCGACCGCATGCAGTTGTGCGATCTCGGTTTCGGTGAAGCAGCCGAACGTCGAGGACACAACGGCGGGTGCGGCCTCCAGCACGGCGGCGAACTTTTCGGCGTAGTCGGATTCGAGCGCCGGAACTGCCTGTTGGAGGTGGTGGGCGGTGCGGTGGACGTCGTCAGGCAATGGCTCGGGTTGTGGCACGAAGAGGTTCGCGCCGAACGGTGCTTCGCACGCCACAAGCCATGAGCGTGCCTGGGAAACGCTGCAGGTGCCGAGCGCGATGAATCCGAACGTCACCGCATTGACGAGTTCGGGTGTGGATGGTCCGCCGGCCATGGGTGCTGCGATCACGCGTGGAAATTCCATGGGTACAGTGTGGCACGTGTTTGGTTTTTTCAGGCGCCCCAAGGCCGATTGGCTGGTTGTGGGGCTGGGTAACCCGGGTGCGGAGTATGCGCGCACGAAGCACAATGTGGGCTTTTTGGCGCTCGACGAGTTGCCGAAGATCGACGGTGTGGCGCGTTGCAAGCCGCAGACGTATATGAATCTGTCGGGTGAGGCGGTCGCTCCCCTTGTCCGGAAGTTCAACATTCCGCCGGAGCGGATCATTGTGCTTCACGACGAGCTCGATCTCCCAGCCGGCAAAGTCCGCGTGAAGTTGGGCGGGAACGAAAACGGCCATAACGGTCTGAAGTCGATTACGGAGCACCTGGGGACGCGCGATTACGTCCGCGTGCGCATCGGTATTGGCCGGCCGCCAAAGGGTACGGCCGTGCCGGATTGGGTGCTCAGTGATATTTCCGGCGACGAGGACATCGCAACCGCGGCGGAGGCGGCTCGCCTGGTCGTCGCCGAGGGGTTAGCGAAGGCGCAGAACGTTATCCACGCGCGCTAATTGCCTGCTCTAGGTCGGCAAGCACAGTGCCCAGCGCGTCGGTGTTGGCGGCCTTTTCTTCCTCGAGGTCGGTGCCGAAGATGTTGATGCCCACCTGGTTGCGGATATCAAACATGGAGAAATTCGCGACGATCTGACGCCAGTGCTCAATCGCACGAATCGCGCCGGTGCCGCTGTAGCCGACGAACGCGACCGGCTTGCCTGCCCACTCGGAGGCGAGTGAGTCGAAGGCGTTTTTCATGGTGCCGGGGATGGAGTGGTTGTACTCGGGGGTGACGAAGACGAAGCCGTCGCAGGCGTCGATGGCGTTTGACCAGGCGGTGACGGCGTCGTGCTCGTATTGTTTGTTGGCGGCGCCCGGCACGGTGGCGGCGGTGAGCGCCGGGACGTTGAACTCTGCGAGGTCGAGGAGTCGGTACTCGACGCTGTCGCGGGCGTTGCCGGTGTCGCGTACCCAGTGGGCGACACCTTCGCCGACGCGGCCTTGACGGATGGATCCTAGAATTACGCCAATTGTTGTCATGTACGCGACTGTACTCGGTGGGTGGGTCGTCGATAAGCTAGCGCCCCATGAGCACTGTTTCCGAGGCCGCCCGCCGCCGCACGTTCGCTGTTATCGCCCACCCGGATGCGGGTAAGTCCACGTTGACGGAGGCGCTGGCGCTGCATGCGCATGTGATTTCGGAAGCTGGCGCGGTGCACGGTAAGGGCAACCGCAAGTCGACGGTGTCGGACTGGATGGAGATGGAAAAGGAGCGCGGCATTTCCGTCGCATCGTCGGCGCTGCAGTTCGAGTACGCGCCGGAGGGCCACGAGGGCGAGCCGTATGTGGTCAACCTCGTCGACACCCCGGGCCACGCGGACTTTTCGGAGGACACCTACCGTGTGCTTTCCGCCGTCGACGCTGCGGTGATGCTGATCGACGCGGCGAAGGGCCTCGAGCCGCAAACCCTGAAACTGTTTCGCGTGTGCAAGGCGCGCGGTCTGCCGATTGTCACGGTGATTAACAAGTGGGACCGCGTGGGTCGTGAGCCGCTTGAACTTGTCGACGAAATCGTTACCGAAATCGACCTCCAACCCACCCCTCTGTACTGGCCGGTAGGCGAAGCGGGTGACTTCCGCGGGCTCGCGCACGTCTCCTCCGATGGCGAGATCGACGGGTACGTACACTTCACCCGCACAGCCGGCGGTTCGACGATTGCGCCAGAGGAGCACTACTCCGCCGACGAGGCCGCCGCGAAGGAAGGCGACGCGTGGGACACCGCGCTCGAAGAAGCGGAGCTTTTACTTGCCGACGGCGCCGTCCACGACCAGCAGCTCTTCGAACAGTGCATCACCTCCCCCATCATTTTCGCCTCGGCGATGCTGAACTTCGGCGTGCACCAGATCCTGGACACGCTGTGCGCAATCGCGCCGGCACCCGAGGGCCGCGCCTCTGACCCGAAGGCGGTGGAAGCCTCCACGACCGCGATGGATACTGAGCGCGAAATCGGCGACGATTTCTCGGGCGTGGTGTTCAAGGTCCAGGCAGGCATGGATAAGAACCACCGCGATACGCTGGCGTTTATGCGCGTGGTCTCCGGTGAGTTCGACCGTGGCATGCAGGTCACGCACGCCCAGTCCGGCCGCAGCTTCTCCACGAAGTACGCCCTGACCGTCTTCGGCCGCAACCGCGACACCGTGGAAACTGCATACCCAGGCGACATCATCGGCCTGGTCAACGCGGGTGCGCTGGCGCCGGGCGACACGATCTACGCCGGTAAGAAGGTCCAGTTCCCGCCGATGCCGCAGTTCGCTCCGGAGCACTTCCGGACGCTGCGTGCGAAGTCGCTGGGTAAGTACAAGCAGTTCCGCAAGGCGCTTGAGCAGTTGGATGCCGAGGGCGTCGTGCAGATCTTGCGCAACGACACGCGTGGCGACGCCGCCCCGGTCATGGCCGCCGTCGGCCCCATGCAGTTCGAGGTCATGCAGGCTCGCATGGAAAACGAGTACAACGTGGAAACGGTCACCGAGCCGATCCCCTACTCGGTGGCCCGGCGCACCGACGCCGAGTCCGCGCCCGAGCTGGGCCGCCAGCGCGGCGTCGAGATTTTCACCCGCACCGACGGCGAGCTCATCGCGCTGTTCGGCGACAAGTGGAAGCTCGCCTTCGTGGAGAAGGAGCACCCGGATCTGACGATCGAGCCGCTCATCGCCGACTAGTCGCGCCGGTTATTCGCGCTGGTCCAGGATGTCGTCGGCGATGCGGTCGGTCCACCGGCGGGTCTGCAGCCGCCACGCCGCCCCACTGTTGGAGCGTGGTGGTGCCTGGATGTGGCGGCGTGAGTCCATGCCGTGTTGGAGTTCTTTGGCGCGTAGGACTTCGGCGTCGATTTTTACGCCTTCGAGCAGCACGATGTTCATCAACCAGATCAGGGCGAGTACCGCCAGGACGGTGCCGAATGCGCCGTAGGTGCTGCGTATGCCGACGAGTTTGAGGTACCAGGAAAACCCGATCCATAGCGCACCGATGACGAGGAGCGCGCTTGCGGATCCGAGGGTGAGCAGGCGGAATTTGCCGGGTTTGACGTTGGGGGCGAAGTAGTAGAGCACGGAGACGAGCGCGATTGAGACCACCGCGATGACAGGGCCGCGCAGGTAGTCCCAGACGGGCAGGAAGATTGCGGTGAGGTAGTGCAGCTCCTCCTCCAGTTGCAGCGGCCGGGCGATCGGCCCGAACACGGCGTTGACGATGGAGTCCGTCAGCAACGCGCCCAAAATGATCACCACCGCACCGACGACCATGACTACTGTGACCAGCCACATGGTTACCCAGGTCACCGCCATAGGGCGGCCTTCGGTGCGTCCGTAGATGAGGTTGGCGTTGCGGGAGAAGGATCGCACGTACGCGGATGCTGACAGGAGCGAAATCACCACTGACACTGCCAGGGCGATGGTGCTTTCTGCTGGGGTGGCCACGATGACTGTCAGGAGACGCAGGGCTTCTGATTGCAGTTGCACCGGTACGTATTGGGCGACGAGGTCGGCGATGATTGAGTCGGCCATGTCGTCGCCACGCGGCATGAGCAGGCTGAAGATGGAGTATGCGGCGAGCAGCATCGGCGCGACCGACAGCAGGGTGTAATAGGTCAGCGTTGCGGCACGGTCCACCATGGCGTCGTTGGAAAAGTCTGTGACCACGCGGCGGAAGATGGATTTCCATCCGGCGCGTGTGAGGCGGTTGCCGCGGCGTAGGGGTGTTTCGTAGTCGTGGGGTGTGACGACGAGGTCGCCGGTGCCGTACGACATCACCATGTCGACGCGGTGCGATTCAGACATACTGGTCACCTTATACACTCCCTTGTCATGGGAATCATCGACCGCGCGCGTGAACTTTTCGGGTTGAACCAGCCTCGGCTGGTGGAGTTGCCGGGGCGGGTGGTGCCGGTGGTCGTCGATACGCTGCACGTACACACGGCGCGGCTTGTGCCCGATACCAACGAGAAGATCATCATCGTGACCACCTCAGCGAGGGCACTCGAGGAGCTTTCGCGTATCGACGACGCCGTGCAACTCACCTCCCCCAACGAACGCTCCGTCACGTTCGTGCCGGTAGACCGCAGGTCCGAGCCTGTGCTGGATCCGAAGTACGGCTGGATCATCCCCGTCACACGTGAGACCGCCGCCGAGTTTGCGGGGTTAGCAAAAGGCCCAGGCGAGCACGAACTTTCGACGCTGCACCTGGGCCTTATCCTGGAGTAATACGGCGTGACTAAACCAGTCCGATCCAGTTCCAGTAGGTGGCGGACAGCAGCAGGATGAGCAGGTAGGCCACGATGGTCAGTGGGATACCGGTGCGCAGGAACTGCTTGGAGGTAAACGCGCCGGTGCCGTAGGCCAGCATGTTTTGTGGTGCGGAGACCGGCAGCAGGAAGCCGAAGCAGATGACGAACTGCTGGATGATCACGAACCCGATGCCGCCGTTGGGTACGTCCAGGGTGGCTGCAAGGGCGATGAACACAGGGATCAGCGCGGAGGCAAGCGAGGTCGCGGAGGCGAAGCCCAGGTGGATCAGGATGTTAAACAGCGACACCAGGGCGATTGCGGCGAGGATCGGCATGGAAGATAGGCCGATAGCGCCGAAGGTTGCCTCAGACAGCCAGGTTGCAGCGCCAGTGTCCAGCAGGAACTTGCCCAGGGAGATGCCGGCGGCGAACACGACGAGGGTGCCCCAGTTGATCTGCTGCTGGGCGTACTTCCAGTCCATGACGCCGATGACCGGCATAAGCATGAAGCCGACGGCGACGATGGTGATGGTTGCGGAGGAAATCGGGTGCAGCACGCCTTCGGTGGCCCAGAAGAACAGCAGCAACATTGCGATGGCGGTGAGGCGCTTCTCAGCGCCGGTCATGGGTCCCATTTCCGCGAGCTGCTTTTCGACGAGCTCACGTCCCCCATCAATCGACTCCACCTCAGGCTTAATGGCGGCACGCATGATGAAGTACAGGGCGATGGACATCAGGATCGACCACGGTGCGGCCCAGATGAACCACTGGCCCCAGGAGACGGTCTGGCCCATTTGGTCTTCGATGAAGCCGACAGCCACGAGGTTTTGCGCCGCAGCGGTCTTGATGCCGACGTTCCAGATGGACACCGCCTGGGTTGCCGTAATCACGAGCAGCGCGGCGAGCTTGGATTCCTTGGCCAGACCGAAGGCGGCCACCATGCCCATGAGAATCGGCACGACGGCGCCGGCGCGTGCGGTTGCGGACGGGACAAAGAACGCCAGGATGATCGAGATAACAATCGCTCCGATGACAATGTTGGAAACTTTCTCGCCGGCGAACTTCAGCACATACAGCGCCAGGCGACGGTGCAGGCCGGTTGCCTGCATGGCGGTTGCCAGCGCAAGTGCCGCAGCAACAAGCGCCACCGCCGATGACGAGAAGCCGCTCATGGCGATGCTCAGGCCCTTGGAGGCACCGATCGCTTCGCCTGTTTCGGGGTCCACGGCGAACGTGAGCATGATTGCGATCAGCCCGACGATCATGACCGCACTGACCGGGTAGGACACGGCCTCCGAGACCCACATAATCACGGCGAAGGCAAGCATGCCGAGTGCGATCTTTGCGGGCATTGCAAGCCCTGCGATCGGGGTCAGGATCACCGCCGCCAACGCGACAAAAGCGAGGAAAAACGCGATCGTTTTTCCGGTGTTGAGTTTGTGTGAGGCTTGCTGTTCGGGGCTGTCTGCGGGCGCGACTGCCGTAGTCACGGTATTCCTCCTTGATGTAGTTGTTCCTGCGTAAACGTTAGTCGCACCATAGGGGGCTTCAAAATGGGATGCCTGTACTGTTTGGCCAGCTAGCGGGGCGCGTAGCATCGTGAATATGAATTTGAGTTCCCAGCTGACTTACAACATGCACCATGGAGCGCAGGACCTCCGTAACCTACTTAGCACCGGCGCTGCGGATGGTTGGTTGCCTGGGTCGTGGCAGGACTCTCTGCAGGATCTGAGTTTTTCGGTGATTGGGTTGTGGGATTCGGTGATCCAGGCTTTCTCTGCCCTGTTCTAGGGGCGCATTGTGGTTTCTCCGTACCGGTTTCTCTGGTACAAATGTAGACAAAGTTCACAACACTTTGTTGCTAAAAGGAGTTTTTCCCATGAAGGCCCTCTACAGAGCCGCAATCTTCTACCTCGCCTTCGGCCTGATCTCGGGCGTGTTCTACCGCGAGTTCACCCGCGCCAACAACTTCCCAGAAGGCCAGTTCACCCAGCTCAGCGTTACCCACACCCACCTTTTGGCCCTGGGCTTCATGATGTTCCTCATCTTCCTCGCCCTAGAAAAGGTCTTCGCTTTCTCGCGCAATAAGAAGCTTTTCAATATCTTCTTCTGGCTCTACAACGCGGGTTTGCTCACCACCGTGTCCATGCTGATCCTGCACGGCTCGATGACAGTGCTGGGCAAGGAGTCGGGCGCGGCGATCTCTGGCATCGCAGGTTTGGGCCACATCATGCTCACCATCGCGTTGGTCATCTTCGTGGTGCTGCTGGGTCGCGCCATCGATAGCCCTACCCGAACCTCTGAGGCAGCGCTGGCAAACTAACGCGCTACCCTCGCGGCATGAACACTCTCACGCCGATTCAGCAACGCCTCACCGACCGTTTCTTCCGCTACGTCCGCACGGAAAGCCAATCCGACGCTCGCGCCACTACAGTCCCGTCCACCGAAAGCCAATGGACGTTTGCGCGTTTGCTTGTCGACGAGCTCTCCACCGCCGGGGCCACCGACGTCCACTTGTCCGACACGTGCGTGGTCACCGCGAAGATCTCCGGCACCGGCGACGGCCCCGCGATCGGCTTCTGCTCCCACCTGGACACGGTGGATGTAAACCTCTCCCCCACGGTCAATCCGCAGCTAACCCATTACGAAGGCGGGGATATTTGCCTCAACGCCGAGCGCGACCTCTGGCTGCGCGCCACCGACCACCCGGAACTTGCAGCGTACGAGGGCCAGCCGATCGTCCACACGGACGGCACGAGCGTGCTTGGCGCCGACGACAAGGCCGGCGTGACCGCGATCATGGAGGCGGTCACCGAGCTCGGCGGTCAGACCCCACACGGCGACATTTACATCGCGTTCGTGCCGGACGAGGAGATCGGCCTGCGCGGTGTACGCACGATCGATTTTGACCGCTTCCCTGTCGATTACGCCTACACCGTCGACGGCGGCGAGCTCGGCGAGGTTGTAGAGACCACGTTCAACGCCGCCACCGCCACCATTACCATCGCCGGCGTCAGCGCCCACCCGATGAACGCGAAGGGCAACCTGGTCAACCCGATCACACTGGCAATGGAGTTTGCCAACCAGCTCGACGCGCAGGAAACGCCCGAGCACACCGAGGGGCGTGAGGGCTTTATCTGGCTCAACCACATCGACGGCAACCAGTCCACCTGCACCATGCAGTTGAGCATCCGCGATCATGACCGCGAAGGCTACGAGGAAAAGAAGCAGCGTCTACGCGCGCTTGCCAGCGACCTTGCCGCAGCACACCCCCGCGCCACCATCACCTGCGACATCGAAGATGTCTACGCGAACATCTCCGACGCGAAGACCCCCGAAAATTCCGTCGGCTCCGAGCGACTGCACGCTACGATGCGCCGCCTCGGCATCGAGATCAAAGAGATCGATATGCGCGGCGGCACCGACGGGTCATGGCTGTCCAACCAGGGTGTCTACACCCCGAACTATTTCACCGGCGCGCACAACTTCCACTCGATCTACGAGTTTCTGCCGGTGCCTTCCCTCGAGCGCTGCTATGAACTCACCCTCGCCCTGATGCGTGGCGAGTAACCGGCTCACTAAGCACGCTTGATGCTGGTGCTCGTCTTGTGCATGAGCTCAGTGTCAAGTTCCTCGCGCGTGTGGCGTTTTCGGCCACAATTACTGCTGCGTTGCTCGGTTCCCTACGAGATGCACAATATATTGTGCATCCCGGCTCTGGTGTTGGGGCCGGTTGTGGTTTAGGCTCGTCGATACGCGGAAGCAAAATGGGGGCTTCCGCCCGACACCCAGGGGGGATAATTATGGCTTTTCGTGCCTACGAGCTTTACTACCTCGATTCTTACGACGAGGAAGTCGATGACCTTGTCACCATGTACGACTACGACGAGGACGACTACCGTTTCGACGACGACATCCGCTGGCACATTGACGACGACTACATCATCGAAAACGGCCTCCGCGTCGCAATACTCATCCACGACCCGGACACCCACGAAATCGACTGCGCGTTGCTCCAACCGGACAACCCACGCGCGCCCGATTGGTATGGCGTGGAGGAGATGGCCAACGTCATGGCCGAAGTCCAGCGCATCATGGTCGCTCACGACGACTACACGGTCAGTATCGTGCCACCGCAGGATCCCGCGTTCGCGCTCACGGCGCCTCGCGTCTTCCCTGCGGAAGACCTCACGGCTGCGACGGTGATGATGCTCGGCGACTCGCAAGACAACGCGTGGTACAGCGCCTTTTGCATCGAGTTCACACCGAACCTGAAGTCCGACGAGTCGTTCCCAGTCGCCGTTTTTGTGTACGACCCGCGCGATAACTGCCTTGTCAGCAAGAGCTTCACCGGCATCAACCCGTTCGCGCCGGAGGCGTTCAACCGGAGGCAACGCAGGATCGTCGAGCGCAAACTCGACGAGATCTTTGCGGCAATCGACTCCTCAAAAACCGCAACCCAACCCGTGAGCCCGTTTGCCAACCTCGGCCCGCAATTCCGTGCATCGAGGCTGCCCTCCGTCGAGGCGGTCGGCCCCGACCACGCGCTCCTCCAAACACTTGAGAGGCTTCTGGCCTGGTGGCAGGAGCAGGCAGCCTAGGCGTTAGATCATGCGCTAAATCATGCCCTGGCTCATCGCCCAGCCAGCTAGCGCAGCACCAAGGCCGCCGATAGCGAGCAGCACGCCGATGATGATCGCCACTGGCGAGACCGCACCGTCGCCGTTGGCCGGCGGCTGCTGCGTCTTCGGTTTCTGCGCCGCCGGCGCGTTGCTCGTCCCTTCGGTCTTGTCCTTCGGCTGCAGCTTCCTGCGGGCCATGTCCTTGACGTACTCCGGGGCGTCGGAGGCAAGCACCTCGGCAAGCACCTTCGCCATCTCTTCGCGGGTGTAGTTCAGCGCGGAGACGTTGTAGGACTGGCTAAACACTTCCGTTCCGCGCGAGTTTGTAACCACTACGCTCAGCGAAACGACCGGCTTGTCCAAAAACGCCGCGCGGTCGAGCTTGATGTCTACCTGCTTCTCGTCGCCGACTTTGCCGGCAGGCTTCAGGTCGTAGCTTTGTTGGAACACTCCCGAGCCGTAGTTGACGCTGACCTTAAACCGCTCGTCCACGTCTCCCAGGTTGGAGATGGTGCCGCGCAGGACGTTGTCGTCGCCAAGCTGTGCGACGACGCCATTGTCACCGTTCGCGGTTTCGTTGAGACGAAAGCCTGCCTTGTACTTGTTATTGCTTGCCGCGTTGATGACCAGTTCCTTGACGTCACCTTCGGTCAGCACCGGCATGCTTTCCTCGCCGTGCGAGTGGTCGTGATCGTGGTCGTCTTTGTCGTTTTCCTTGTCTGTCTCGTCGTTCACTCCGATGTGGCCTTGGCCAACGTTCGCGCCTGGAAGGTTCAGGTTCGCCCAGTCCGCCGGGATCTGAAATTCCCTGCCGGTCTCGTCGTGGCCGTGCGTTTCCTTTTCGGCAAAGTTGAACTGGTTGAACTGGTGCGCGTAACTCATCACCGAGTTGTACTCTTCGAGGTCATCGCGCGCCGGTGCCGTGTTTGACTCCACGTGCGCGCCGTAGTGCAGCAGGTTCAGGGTGTGGCCGAACTCGTGCAGGATCGTGTTGCGCAGCTGCTCCTGCGTGGTCATCTCAGGATGGTTCGCCACGAAGAATACGGAGTCGTTGACCAAAGCGAGGCCTGTCGAGGAGTCGCCGCGAGAAATCGTGTCGCCGATGACGCCAACGCGGAAGACCGCCTTGCGTTCTCCCAGCAACCGTTCGCGTGCCGAGATGAATTGGTTTTGCGCATACAGCGCGTAAGCCCATTCGTCTTTGGCCAACTTCGGATCGGCCAACCCTGGCATGAATTCTTTGGCGTAGTCCTCGGTCTTGCCGCCCTCGCGGTCTGCCTCCTTCATGCTGGACATCGAGGAACTGACGTACTCCGGCCCCGCAACGATGTGGAGATTGATGCCTTGTTTGGCGAAGCGCTCCTCCAACTGCTTGAGGATCTCCGGCGACGGCGCATAGTCCTTCGTGTTTGCACGCGCACAGTCGGCGAACTGGGTAAAGCCCTCCACGGATGCCGCGAAGGATTCCTTCCGATCGCACTTGAGTTGTTCCCACTCGGATCGCATCCAGTGCAGCTGCAGGAACAGGTCGGGTTTGTTTTCGTCGGCGCCCCACTGGTGGATTGGCAACGATTTGCCTGAGGAGAGTTTCATGCCGACGCGTTCCCACGAGTTGCGCAGCCCGTCGCCGTCGGAGTCGAACGCGGCTGGCTGCGGGATGAAACGCGCCTGGGTTTCGGCCTCGAGTTTCTCACCCGCTGCGAGGCTCTTGCTCCAGCGTCCGGCCTGGTAGCGCGCGTCGTTGTCGTTGCGGCTCTCCTTGGCTTTCTCAGCGGTCGGTCCTACGCCGAACCGGTCGGCGTTCGCAAACTTCACGCGTGCGGTGTGGCCGGGCTTTTCCGGGGAGACGCGAATTTCGCCGTCGAAGTATTGCTGCGCGCGGAGTTGGCCGTGGTTGCCCATGATGTCGCTTACGGCTTCGACGCGGACATTGACCGGGGCGCCCGAGACGTTGGTGGCGGTGACGGTGTACTGGATGATGTTGTCGAAAATGTTGATGGTGCGTTTGACCTCAACACCGTTAAACGTCTGGGTGTAGACAACCGTGTCGGTTCCGTCGTCTCTGCTGAGGGTTTCGGGCGTCGCGTTCCAGTCGACGGGCATTTTCGCCTCGTTGACGTACACGTCGGTGCTCAGCCCGTACTTGAGCACCTCGGCGGCAGCTTCGGGGTGGTCGAAGTCGAAGAGGCCCTGTCCGTCGGGGCGCACGGTCGCGTTGATGTACGGCGACCATGTGCTCTTCTGCTGCCCCTCAACGACAACCTGCCTGCCTTGCTGTGTGACCTTGGCGTGCGCGGGCACAACGCAGACGGGGGCGAGGGCGGCGCACAGGCCGACTGCCATTACTTTTGTGGAAAATCGCATGTTGTTGCCTACCTACCCAGTACCTGCATGATCTTGTCTTGGTTCAAAAATGCGGCGAATCCTACGCCGGCAAGCAGCGCCAGCGCGCCTACGAGGACCGCGATCCAGCCAACGCTTGTCGACGACCCCTTATCCTCAACCACCACTTCCTCCGGCGCCCTCGCCGTCAGGGGGACGTTGACCAGTTCGGAGGATCCGTCCGGGTAGGTCACCCGCACCTTGACGGAGGTGGTTTTGCCGTTGGGCACACTGCCGTTGGACCGGGCGGTGATACGGCCGGTTTTTTCGTCGATAGTTGCTGTCCAGCCCTGCTCGTTGAAGCCGTCGATGCTAAACCGCGTGCCCTCTGGCAGTTTCGACGAAGGTTCCGGACGAGCCTCGCCGCCGATAGGAACGTTCGCTCCAACATATCCGGCGTCAAACGTCGCCGCATCCGAAGGCACCGTGACCGTGGCGGTGATTTCGCGTGCGCTGCCGTCTGGGTAGCGCACCTGGATCAGCGGCTTGTAGGTTTCGTCGATCTCGGCGTTCTTCGGCGCCGTGATGCGCAGCGCGCCGGTGGATCTGTTCACGCCGACGTCAAGGCCAGCGTTGTCGATCACGTCGAAGACCGCGCCCTTGACCGCATCGCCAACAGCGGCGACTGCAACTGTGTTGCCCACCCGCACCGTGGTAGACGGGTAGGAGATGGAGTTTTTCACGGCGTGTGCAGAAGCTGTGGCCAAGCGAGCGCGCGCTTCAAGTTCTTTGGTGGAACCATCCTGGAAGTAGGCGATGACCTTGACCGTGAGCGGACGCGCGTTCACCTTCGGTGCGTTGACTCGCACGTCGCCGGTGTTCGCGTCCACCGTCGCGGACCAGCCGCCCAGGCTCGACCCGGATTTCATCTTGAAGGTCGTACCCTCGGGCAACGCAGCGTCGCCGGTGCGCAGCACGGTTGCGCTCAGTCCCGGGACCACCATGATCTCGTCTTCGTAGCCGAGGTTTGCCAGGTCTGCCAGCATGGGCTCGCCGACCTCGAAGACGGCGTTGACCGTCTTGGGACTGCCGTCCGGGAAAGTGATCGTGACCGGGACCGTGTGGGTGCCACGCTTCGCGTTGGTCTCCGGCGCGAACGTGATGCTGCCCTTGTTATCGATGGTGACGCCCTTAACGTCGGTGCCCGGCTTAAACGTTGTTCCTGCGGGCAGCACGCGGTCGTCGTATGTGAAGCCGCGCTCCACCACCTGCGCACGCGGCGAGCTCGAGGAGCGCTCCACACCAGCAGGCACCGGGGTTTTCGCCCATTCGACCGTGTAGCGATCAGCCATGGACTTTTCTTCAGCCACGACGACGTCGACGACTTCACGCTTGCCGTTCGGGGTAGCGATCTCCACACGGTACTTGCCCGGCGCGGTGTCGCGCGGTGGCGTGGCGACGACCGTGCCGTCCTGCTCCACACGAATCCAGGAATCCTTCGGCGCAACCTGTTCCGTCTTGTGGCCGGAGATGACCTTTTCCACGCCGTTGGTGGTGAACCCAGACGGCACCGGGTCACTGCTCCCCTTACGCGTCGGCGTGCCAATGCCTACCTCGCCGGCGTGCACCACCACAGGTGCCCACACGAACGGATCCGGCTGTGGCTCGGGTTGCGGGGCCGGATTCGACGTCGCCGGCTCCTTTTTCACCGTAATGCCCAGGTTGGACTGCTCGGTTGGCTTGACCGTGACCTTGCCGTCGTTTTCACGTGTGACGGTGTGCTTGTTCGGTGCCTTTGCGGTCACGGTGTAATCGCCTGGGTAGAGGCCATCGACGACGTACTTGCCGTCAACCTTTTCCACGTTGCGGGTTTGGTTTTTCGGACCACCCGTGATCGTGATCGAATCTGGCTCCGCATCGCCTGTAACTGTGATGTTGACGGAACCCTTGACCAGCGCCACCGTGAGCTCCAGATCGCGCGGCTTGTTCGGCTCGACACTGAAACGCTTGGTTGTTCCTCCGTGGTTGTCGCTGGATTCAACCTGCACGGTGTATTCGCCGGCGTGCAGTTTGCCCGCGTTAAACCTGCCGTGTGCGTCGGTCGTATCCTTGGCGATTTCCCTACCGTTCTGGGTGATGCGAATGGGGGCGTTGGCGACGGGTGCGGAGAGGTCGTCGAGAAGCGTGCCGCTCACCGCGTTGAGCGTCTTCACCAGGATTTCGCCGCTGCCGTGTTTGCCGGGCTGCAGCGTGATTTCCCGGCTGCCTTCGCTGTGGGTCTCGCTTTCGGCAGCTTTGGCCGTATAGGTACCGGGCAGGATGTCCTCGACCGTAGCCATGCCTTCCGCGTTGGTATTCACCGTGCGTCCGGCGACATCAAGTTTGGCGTTGGCGACGGGGTGGCCGGTGTCGTCGACAACCTGCAAGACGAGGTCCACCTTGTCCAGCGCGAGCGCAAAGTCGTGCGTTTCGGTGCTGTCCTTTTTCACCTTCGCAGCCTGCGACGGCGCCGAATACCCCTGCGGGCCAACAATCTCGACGGTGTAGGTGCCCGTTGGCAGACCAGCAATCGAATACGTCCCATTGACCACGGGCGCAGTCTTCTTCACGCCAGCGGTGTTCTGGTCTGCACCACGTACCTGGATCTCGGCGGGTTGTCCGCTTGACAGGCCGGTGACGCTACCTGCGATATTGCCCAGGTTGCGCACAACGTTGAGTGTCTTTTCCGACGTCTCATTCGGGTTGATGGTGACTGCGCCGCCGCCCTCGATCGTGTACCCCTCCGGGGCGCGCCCACCAAGGGTGTACTCGCCCGGGTACAGGTCATTCAAGACGTAGTCGCCGCCGGCTTCCTCAATCGGCAGGTACTCGTTGTTCGGGCCGCCGTTGAGGAACACCTCCGTCGGAGCCAACGTCCCCGAGGTGCCAACCTTGATGGACCCGCGGTGCAGCGCGACCTTGAGCATCACCGACTCGGTGTCTCCGCCGGGTTCGACTGTGAAGTTTGCACTCGCCGCGCCGTACGTGTTGGTGCGGACCACCTCTGCGGTGTAGTTGCCTGCAGCCAGCGCGCCGGCGTCGAAGTTGCCTTCCGGGGTGGTCGGGAAAGTGCCGATGACACGGGAGCCTTGCTTGACGACGACCTGCGCACCCGCCACAGCCTGACCAAGATCGTCGACAACAATGCCACCGGTTTGGTTCAGTGAACCAACCTTCACCGTCACCGGATCATTATCGCCCGGATACAGCACGAACCCCTGGGATGCGCCGCTGTACTTGCCCCTGGCAGCAGACACTGCGGCGGTGTAGGCACCCGGCGCGAGATCCGCAAACGTTGCAAGGCCTTCCGCATTGGTGGTTTCGGTCCGTCCGTCAACGGTGACTGATGCATTGGCAACTGGCCTGTTGGCGTCGTCGACCACCTTGATCTCGCCCGTGACGTTGTCCGCAATCACCGCGAACCCAACAGTCCTGTTTTCGTACTTTTCCACCTTGGCGTTCTGCGGGCCCGTGACGGAGTATCCGCGTGGCACGGAGTTGTTGATCACTTCGACGCGGTATTCCCCGGTGGGCAGGTCCGGGAAGCTGTAGTGGCCGCCCGAGACGGTCTGTTCCAAAATCTCGGGACCCGTGACGCGGATCTTGACCTGTTTGTCGGCCGGCACGCCGGAGATCACACCAGAGATGCTGCCTTTATCGCGCGTGGCGGTGAAGTTTGCGTTCGCGGTTGTTGCGCGTTTGACGTCCACGTCTGCCGTTTGGGTCACCGAATAGCCCTTCGGCAGCGACTCTGGGACGACCTCGAGCACGTGCTTGCCCACCGCCAGGTTCGGGATGGTGAACTCCGCGTTCTCATCGGTGTCTACGACAGTGTTCGTACCGACGACACGCACCTTCACCTTGGTGCGTTCCGGCAGCCCGTTGACCTTGCCGCTGACTTTGCCGTACTGCTGCTTGCGCTGCACAACGATCGGGTCCGCGATGCGGTTGACGCGCTGATCCTCTACTTTGACACCTTCAACCTCTGTCCCCTGACTGTCCTCAGTTTCGCCCACGACCAGCGTGTACTTATCCTCTGGATCCTTGGGCACCGGAACCTTGGGCACGGTGAAGTTACCGCTTTGATCAGTCTGGGCCGACTTACCGCCGACGGTCACACGTGCACCGGAGATGCCGACTCCCTTGTCGTCGATCACCCGGCCGGTGACGGTGATCGGGTACAGATCAAAATCCGGGGCGGTGGCCTCGTCCTTCCACGGCTTGGTCGCCGGGCTGACAAAGCCCGCTGGAGGTCGCACGCCAATCTGGTACGTCGTTCCTGGGTTGTTGGAGGTCAGCCAGTAGGAGCCGTTATCGGCAACCGCTTCCTCACCCTGGAGGACGATTTCCTTGCCCTGGCGGTTGGTCCACTTCCTGTTCACCAACACCTTCGGGCGGCCGACTGGCTCCTCGTCCGGATTATGCACACGCACCTTGCCCGGCGAAGCCATGTTGACCATAGGCACGGTGTACCGGGAGCCACCACCGGCCATCGGAGTCGGATAACCGCCCTTGCCCATCCCCCAAAGGATCAGGCGGTGCATTCTTTCTACCTGCAACTCTTCCGGTAGCTCATAGCGCAGTCGAATCGCATAATTGCCTGAGGGGGTTGTCGCGATGCTGCGGTGGACGGTGACATCATATGTCTTCAGCACAACTTCTTGGCGGTTTCTGTAAACGCGGTGATCAAGCTTGAACTGCGAGACTTCAGGGATTCTTTTGAATACCGGATCATCCTTCGGCGCTGACTTAACAGTACTTGCGAAGAGCGGCGGGGGCGCGGTTTCCGGCGGCACGAACTCGATGGATACCGTCTTCACCCGCACGGATCCGTTGAAGAAGACCGCTCCTCGCCAATTGCCGTTTTCAATGCGAACCTCGCCATGGTCGATACCAGGTTGCAGAATGGGCGCCCTCTGCGCGTGCGCGACCGGCGTGAAGGTACCCAGCGGGACTTCGGCGACCGTGCCGGCAAGCGCGAGCACCGTCGCAACTGCGGTGATGCGCATGCCCCGTGGGCGGTGTACGCGACGGGGGTCATCGGAATAGCGAGACATGGGCGTCATTCAACTTTCTCGAAGCAAAGGCACGGGAAACGAACGGTAAAACACAGGAATGATACCACTTAGTTATATGCCTTATCTAAATCTTTTACGGAACTGCCAGCTATTCCACACCCTTACTACACGACGAAGCGCCCCGGCCGAATGCGGCCGGGGCGGTGGAGTCGTCGCTAAGCAAACGCGCTACTGAATCTCAGACGGCTCCTTGCGTGCCGGGTACACGGTCGGGCGCACACCCGCAATGTCCTCAACAACGCGAACCACCTGGTGAGAGTAGCCGTACTCGTTGTCGTACCAAACGTAGAGCACGAGGTGGTTGCCGGAAGCAATCGTGGCCAGACCATCAACCACGGATGCGTGGGAGGTACCAAGCAGGTCCGTCGACACAACCTCAGGCGAGTAGATGTAGTCGAGCTGCTGGCGCAGGTTGGAGTGGGTGGACACGCGACGCAGGAAGGTGTTCACCTCGTCCTTTTCAACGTCCTTCTCCAAGTCCAAGTTCAGCACAGCCATGGACACGTCCGGGGTTGGCACGCGGATGGCGTTGCCGGTGAGCTTGCCCTCAAACTCCGGCAGTGCCTTAGACACGGCCTTCGCCGCGCCGGTCTCGGTGAGCACCATGTTCAGGCCCGCTGCGCGGCCGCGACGGTTGCCCTTGTGGAAGTTGTCGGCCAGGTTCTGGTCGTTGGTGTACGCGTGAACCGTCTCAACGTGACCGTGCTTGACACCGTAGCGGTCGTTGATCACCTTCAGCACCGGGGTGATGCCGTTGGTGGTGCAGGACGCTGCGGACAGGATGCGCTCGTCGCCGATCATGTCCTGGTTGATGCCGTAGACAATGTTCGGGATGTCGCCCTTGCCCGGCGCGGTAAGCAGCACGCGGTCCACACCCTTGGACTGCAGGTGCTGGGACAGGCCCTCGCGGTCGCGCCACACGCCAGTGTTATCGACGACGATGGCGTTGTTGATGCCGTACGCCGTGTAGTCGATCTCGGCCGGGTCGTTGGCGTAGATCATCTGGATCGGGGTGCCATTGGCCCAGATGATTTCCTTCTCCTCATCAACGGTGATCGTGCCGTTGAACGGGCCGTGGATGGAGTCGCGGCGCAGCAGGGATGCGCGCTTGATGATGTCGATGTCACCCTTCTTACGCACCACCACCGCACGCAGGCGCACGCCGCCGTACATTGCCTCACGCGCGATCAGGATGCGGGCGAGCAGGCGACCGATGCGGCCGAAGCCGTAGAGCACAACGTCGCGTGCATCGAGCTCGGAGGAGGTACCGATGACGTCAGCGAGCTGCGCGTCCAGGAAGGTACGCAGATCCTTCTCGTCGGAGTACTTGAACTCCTTGGCCAGGCGGCCGAGGTCGATCGAAGCGGTGCCGAGATCCATCTCCACGAGCTCGCGCAGGATCGGGAGCGTCTCGTCGAGGGCGAGCTCCTTTTCGTCGATACGACGCGCGTAGCGGTGTGCCTTGATGATCTCGATGTCGGTCACACCCACCAGCAGGCGGCCGTAAACCGAGGTGACCGCGTTATGTTCGCGGTGCAGGCGGCTGATCAGCGGCAGCATCTCCTGGGCAAGGGTGAGCTTGTGGTTCCAGTCGTCGCGGGGGTTTGTGGTTTCGGTCAACGTTGCTCCTTCAGCGTGTTGGATTCGGGGGCAATTTCAGCCCCACACCGCCATTTACTTTAGCGCAGGACAGCGCGATACTTGGAGGGGTCCGCCTCGGGGGCAAACTTGGGGGCCTGATCCTTATCGACGAGCACCGCACGCACCCCTTCCGCAAAGTCCGGCTCACGCACCATCACCGCGCCCAGGCGGCGCTCATTGTCCAGCGCGCCGGCCAGATCCTGCGATGCGTTGGCTGCGATGAGTTCCGCCGCCGCCACGAGCGACGACGGGGACGCCTGCTTGGTCAATTCCTGCACCTTCTCGCCGAACTCGCCGTCAAGGCGCTCGCGGATCTCGGCCCAGGAGCCGGTGAAGGTGGCCTCGATGTCCTCGTACAGTGCCTCGAGCTGCGATTCTCCTTGCTCCAACCCGATCTCGTCGAGGTAGCCGGGCCCGTGCTCCACGATCCCGTCGAGCACCCCGTCAAGCGAGGCAACCTTGTGCGTGGCCAGGCCGGTAGCCAGCATGTCATCGGGGGTAAGCCGATACCCCGTCAGCGCCAAAAACGCTCCAAGCGCTTGCGAGGGGCGCTTTGGCAGGTTCTGCAACAGCCACGACATGCCCACATCCGTGATGTAGCCGATGTTCATCTCCGGCATGGACGCAAACGCATCCTCGGTGACCACCATGTGCGAGCCGTGCGCCGACACACCCATGCCACCGCCCATGATCACGCCACTACACAGCGCGATGTACGGCTTGGGGTAGTTCGCAATGTCCAAGTTCATGGCGTACTCGTCTGCGAAAAACGTATCGACCTCATCCAGGCGTCCCTCGAGGACACCGTCGCGCGCGGCACGGACGTCGCCGCCGGAGCAAAAGTGTTTGCCAGAGGACTGGATGACAACTTGGGTGACGGTGTCGTCGTCACGCCACTGCTTCAGGATCTCATCGATGGCGCGTGCCATCTCCGGGTTCAGAGAATTCAGGGCCTTGGGGCGGTCGAGGGTGATCACCCCGGTCGTGCCGCGTACTTCGGTCTTCACAAACTCAGTCATGTCGCCCAGTGTTCCACATCACACCGGTATGGTGTGGGCAATGCAGACGTCACGACTGATCGCACTCGACATGGACGGCACCCTCCTCACCCCGGAAGGCCAGGTACCTGAGCGCTTTTGGCAACTTTACGACGACGCCACCGCCCAGTCCATCACCATCACCCCCGCCTCCGGCCGCCAACTGGCAACACTGCAACGCATGTTCCCCGCATGCGACACGTTCATCGCTGAAAACGGCGCGGTGGTGTGGCACGCCGGCGAAGTTGTCTCCACCACGGCCCTGCCCGCAGACGCCGCCCGCAACCTCATCGCAGCGCTACCCGACGCACCATTTCCCGCCCACGCCGTCATCTGCGCCCCGGAGGTAGCCGCCACCCTCCCGCTGCCGCCGGCGATCGACGCGGAGGTGGACAAGTACTACGCCTCGCGCACAACGCTGTCGGCGCTCGGCGACCACCCCAGCCCCGTGGTTAAGATCGCCCTCTACGTTGAAACCGACGCCGAACGCGACGCCCTGCCCTGGGTCCGCGAACACGCCCCCGGCCTGCGCGCTGTAGTCAGCGGCAAACACTGGCTCGACATCATGCACCCAGACGCCGACAAAGGACACGCACTCGAAGCGCTCGCCGACACGCTGGGCATCCCCCTTGCACAGACCGCAGCATTCGGCGACTTCCTCAACGACTACGGCATGCTCCGCGCCGCCGGCCACGCGGTAGCGATGGACAACGCACACCCCGACCTCAAAGCGATCGCGGACGAGGTGATTGGGTCAAACGGGGACGAGGCGGTCGTCGATAAGCTTGCGCAATGGCTGCAATGATCGACTTCACCCAACCCGCCGACGTCGTCGCACCGCAGTTGCTAGGGTGCCTGATCACCCACAACGGGGTAACCGTGCGCCTGACCGAAATCGAGGCATACCTCGGCGCTGAAGACCCCGCCGCCCACACGCACAGGGGCAAAACCGCCCGCAACGCCGCCATGTTCGGCCCACCCGGCAGGCTGTACGTCTACCTCTCCTACGGCATCCACCACAACGGCAACATCGTCTGCGCGCCCGAAGGCATCGGCCAAGGCTGCCTCATGCGTGGCGGCGAAGTCGTCGCCGGCGAAGCACTCGCCCGCGAGCGACGACAACGCCCCGACCGCGCGTTGATCCCGTTTGAAAACCTCGCCCGCGGGCCCGGCAACCTCGGCCAAGCACTCGCACTGGGGTTAGGCGACAACGGCACCCCCATTCACCTCACCCCGCGCAACACCGAACCCGAATGGGTCGCAGGACCCCGCATCGGGATCTCCAAAAACAAAGACGCCCCGTGGCGGTTCTGGATCCCCGGCGACAAGACCGTATCCACACCACGCGGGCGCCCGAAGCGGATCAACCTTTTGGGTGATTGATTGAAGGTTAGGCTTACCTATATTCTCAATCTACAACTAAGGGTAACCTACCCTTCATTCCTAGATTGGAGAAGCAGATGACCATGGCCGCCCCCACTGACCAGCGACTGTCGGCCGCACTCAAAGACCAGACTGCCACTGCGCACTCCAGCGCCGAGAATTCCCCCTTCATGTCGAGCCTTGGAAAAGGCGAGCTGGACCGGGCAGCCGTAGCAGAGCTGACAGTGCAGTACTTCCACATCTATTCGGCACTCGAAGATGCGGTGCGCCGCGCCGCTTCCCACCCCGCGGTGGCGCAGATCGCCGACGAGCGCCTCGAGCGCGTGCCCGCCCTCGAAGCCGATCTCACCGCCATGCTCGGTGCCGGCTGGAAGGAAACCACCGCCCCACTCGATGCCACGAGGCGCTACGTTGCCGAACTCGAGGCGCTCACCCCGGACTCCGGCCCGGAAGTCATCGCCCACCACTACGTGCGCTACCTCGGCGACATTGCCGGCGGACAGGTGCTCGCACGCGTGTTCCAGAATGCGTACGCGCTGCCCGACGAGGCATTGCACTTCTACAACTTCTCTGCGGTAGGCAAGATCCCACACTACCGCGCGCACTACAAGGAGGCGCTCGACGCGATGCAGCTTAACGACGAAGAGCGCGCACGAATCATCTCCACCGCCCAGCACGTCTTCGCCCTGAACCAGGCAGTGTTCCAGGACCTTTCGACCCACGCCGGCTAGGCCGAGGCTCACTAACGCCTGTCAACGTAAGCGATCGCACCCCAGATCGCCCCAGCCGCCACGAACGCAGTGAGCACTCCGCCGGTGAGCGTGAACTGCGCAGGCACCAGAAACAGCACTAGCACTGCCAAGCAAACAATCAACCCCCAAGCCACCGCGAGAACGATCCCCGCGCGTTTGCCCAGTCGAGCACCGGCATCGCGGCCCTTATGCGAGGGCAGTGACGAAAGCCCGAGAACCGCAGCCACCAACGCCACGCTCGCAGGGAACGCCACCCAGATGCTTCCGGTACCCGCCCCAAACGCGATCACACCTGTGATCAAGGCGATCAGGGCGCGCTCCCAGGTGACGAAGTGCACAGCGCCGCCTTCATATGTGCGCGGCAATCGCACACCGACAGGTCGAATGAGTTTGGTAGCAGGTCCCGCCTGTTGCGCCATCACGACAACCCCTTTCAACATTATGCAAACCTAACCTTACTTAGGTAAGGTTAGCCTACCTACTTTTTGCTATTTCGCACCTCGAGGCAACCATGAATGTTCGCACCCACCTCGGCGCAGTCGCTTGCGCGAGTCTGATCGGCTTTACCGCCACCATGTTCGGCGCCGCGCCTGCGCTTCTTCCTCTCGCGGCGGCCGAAGAGTCTGCCAGCACACACCGCAGTGTCTCAGCGGGAACCATGCAATGGGGGGTGCGCGAATCGTTCAGAAAATACATCGAAGGTCCCATAGCCCACGGCAGCATTTCGGTCGGTGGCGGCGCACAGCGCTCAGGCGACGGTTTCACGTTCGACGCCAAATCCTCGGCACTGACTTCAGCCTCGGCCGGCGAAATCAGCTTCCAGGGTGAGGTCCATTTCACCGGGCACAACGGCGCGCTTGATATGACGCTGCGCAACCCCACAGTGGTGGTCAATGGCGCTCAAGCCGAACTGCGGGTGGATTACGCTTCACGGAAGTACGAGGGCATGAACTCGACCGGCCCGGTGCGCGAAGGCACCCAAGAGCTGCTCGCCACCATCGCGCTCAACGCCGCCCCGGATTTCTCCGCACAAACAACGACCATCGCAGGCCCCACCTCCCTCACCACAACCGGTGCGGAGATCTTCGGTGGCTTCTACGAGGTGGGCGCTCCACTCGACCCGGTCACAATTGAGCTATCGCTTAACGACGCCTCCGGCCCCGCCCCACAGCCCAAAGAGGGCGGCGGCACCTCCGGCGCAAAGAGATCGGGCGCCACCTCCGGCCCGGCCCGCCTCCTCGGCGAGATCAACGACACCCTGGAAGAACTCAACGCGATGTTCGCCAACACTGAGACACTGCTGCGCAGCGGTGAGTCACTGCATCGCCGGGTACTTCCGACGCAGGAAGGCACGAGCCCTGCACCAGCGGCCAACAGCGGCGCCCCCACGTCCAATGCCCCCCGAACGGGAGGAACCTCCAACGCAACGAACAGTCCAGCGAACGTCAACCCTGGCTCCGTCCCCGCGACACCAGCCGGCGCGCCGAAGGTGAGTGGCGGCACGAACACCGGTAATGCAGCAAAACCCACTGGTGCGGCACCTGCGGGTGGCGCCAGCGACAGCGGGATCTGTGACTCGAGCGCGTCTCGCGGGATTGTCAGTTCCGAGGCCCAGTGGGGCATTCGCCAATCTTTCCGCACGTACATCCGCGGCAACATCGCGAAAGGACGCTGGGAACTCAAAGGCGTCGGCGACGACGGCAACGCGTTCACGTTCTCCGGCAATTCCGGCGCGGTGGACACTGCCGCACGCTCCGGTTCCATCCTCTACCCCGGCACCATCCATTTCACCGGCCACGAAGGGGTGTTAGACACCCGCTTTTCCAATATGGAGATCCAGTTCAGTGGCGATTCGGGCCAAATCGTCATCAATGTTTCGTCGAATAGCACTGATGGCAAGGCGAATGATTTCGGCCGCATCGCGATCGCCAACTTATCCTTCAGCGAGCTGAGCGTTTCCGATTCCGCGGTGTCCGGCTCCGCGCAGGCGACGCTCACCCAAGTCGGCGCGGAGGCGTTCGGCCAGTTCTACCCCGCTGGGGCCCCACTCGACCCAGTGAGTTTCAGCGCTCGCCTCGGCAACACGGCGAACTGCCGCGAGGGGCAGGGTGGGGCCTCCTCGGAGTCGTCGACAGGCAAAGGCGGAACCGCAGGTGACGCTGCGGCGCTGAAGCGCGGCGGCACGGCAGGAGCCCAAGCGAAGCTGAACTCAGGGACGACCCCCGAAAACGCAAAAGGCAGCGTGTTCGACGAGGTAGAAGGTACAGATGCCGTGGAATCCGCCAAACAGCCCGAAGGCGGAAAGTTCCAGATCAAAAACTCCGCGGCAGGCGACGGCGCCGGCAGCGGAGGCTGGGACGACTCAACGGTGGCCAAACTCCTGCTTCTGGTGGCCTCGCTGCTCGGCGCCGGTGGCGCGCTGACCAGGTTTATTGCGACCGGATAAAACCGGATAGAAAAGGAAACTCTCAATGAAGCTTTGGAAAACACCCCTCGCCTGCGCGGTCGCGGCGGCCGTGGGTCTGTCGCTTGGAGGTTGCGCCAGCTGGGACAACCCCGTGCAAACCGAACAAAAGGCGCTTTCGCAGTCGCTCGCAACCGGAGCCGACCCGCACCAGGCTGAGGGCGTCGCGATGGTATCGGAGATTTCCGAGGTAGAACCCGTCGAAGCGGAGCGCGAAACTGCGCTGCCCGTCGAACTCACTGACGCCGACGGCCACAACGTCACGGTTACCGACACCTCCCGCATCCTCGCGCTCGACCTCTACGGCACCTACACAAAGACGCTCCGCGGTATCGGGTTGGCGGACAACATTGTCGGTCGCACGGTCAGCTCCGCGGAACCCTCGCTTTCTGACCTTCCCGTGGTCACCGAAAACGGTCACTCACTAAACGTGGAGGCAATACTGAACTTGCGCCCGACGTTGGTCATCGTGGATCACTCCGTCGGTCCGAGCGAGGCCATCGACCAAATCCGCGCGGCGGGCGTGACCACCGTCGTCATGGAGCCGAAACGGACCATGGCATCAATGGGAGAGGACATCATGAACGTGGCCTCCGTCGTCGGGGAGCCAGAAGCGGGCAAACTCCTCGCGGAACGAAGTGAAAAAGAGGTGCAGCAAGCTCTCGAAGCGATCAAACAGGTCGTCCCGAAACAGCCGCTGCGCATGTCATTCCTGTACGCGCGCGGGACCGGCGGCGTGTTCTACCTGCTCGGCGGCGAAGACGGCACCAAGGACCTCATCGAGGCGCTCGGCGGCGTCGACGTGAACACTGAAAACGGCATCGGCAACGCTTCCCCCGCCAGCCCCGAAGCGCTCGCCCAGGTCAATCCGGAGGTGTTCGTCATGATGAACGGCGGGCTGCAGTCCACCGGCGATATCGAGGGCCTGCTTCAACGACCCGGTGTCGCACAGACGACCGCCGGCCAGCACAAGCGCGTGCTTTCACTTCCCGACGGCGACTCGCTTGCGTTCGGCCCCCAAACCGGGGAACTTCTGCTGCGCGCAGCCCACGCCCTGTACGGGGAGGGGCAGTGACATCTTCCGCCGAGGTGTTTCACGCCCGCCGCCGCGGCCGTGTGGCGCTGTTCACGACCGTCAGTGTGCTGCTGGTGGCGACAGCCATCGGCTCGATCATGGTTGGACAGTTCGAGCTTTCGGTCCGTGAGCTGTGGCCGATTCTCCAGGCCGGCCCGCTGTCTGCAACCTCTCTGGAAGCGTCCGTGATCTGGCAGATCCGACTCCCCCGCCTGGTGCTCGGTCTGTTCGTCGGTGCCGCGCTGGGCGTCAGCGGGGCGCTCATGCAGGCAGTCTTCGCCAACCCGCTCGCGGAGCCGAGCGTGATCGGCGTGAGCACCGGCGCGGGCGTCGGGGCCGCCGTCGCGCTCGTCTTCGGGCTCACCACTTTCGGCACGATGACGGTGCCCGTCCTTGCCTTTATATCTGGGACCCTTGCAACCGCGGTGGTGTACTTCCTCTCACGAGTCGGCGGCAAGGTTCGCGTGCTCAACCTGATCTTGGTGGGTATCGCGGCCAACGCTATCTGCGGTGCCATTATTTCAGTGCTCACTTTTATGGCCCCCACGACCGCGCGAGAGCAAATCATCTTTTGGCAGATGGGCACTCTCTCGGGCGCGAACTGGGCGCAAACGGGCGCAGTGACAGGCGTGGTCATCGTGTCACTGACGCTGGCGATGCTGTTAGGCAGCAAGTTCGACCTTCTCGCACTCGGCGACCAGGCCGCCTACCACGTCGGGCTCAATGTCACACGCCTGCGAATGGCGGCGATCGTGCTGTCGACGCTGCTCACCGCTGCCGCTGTCTCGTTTGCGGGACTGATCGGGTTTGTGGGTCTTGTGGTGCCGCACATCGTGCGCACTGCGGTAGGCCCTTCCAATAAGGTGCTGCTCCCCGCTTCAGCTCTCGGTGGGGCACTTTTGATCGGTGCCGGCGACATTCTCGCCCGCACAATCATCCCCTTTGCAGACCTACCGATTGGCATATTTACCGCGCTGATCGGTGGGCCAACATTCTTCTTGCTGTTGCGGCAAATGATACGAAAGAACCACCAGATATGAGTGTTACCGCACGTGGCGTCACTGTGCAGAAGCAAAACCGCACTATTCTTAACCAAGTCGACCTGCACGCAACCGCCGGCCAGGTCACCGGGCTTATCGGACCCAACGGAGCCGGAAAGTCGACCCTGCTGTCGGCCTTGGCGGGTGACATTCAGCTCGCGCACGGAGTGGTCGAGGTGGCGGGCAAGGATGCGTCGGAAAGCACAGCCTCCGAACTCGCGCGCACGCGCGCTGTCATGCTCCAAGACGTCAGCGTGGCGTTTTCCTTCCTCGTGCGCGATGTCGTCGAAATGGGCCGCCACCCCTGGGGCCGTGGGCCGGACGATGCGGCGATCGTGGATGCGGCGCTCGACGCGACGGGGATCACCCACCTACAGGACCGCGAGATTGTGACGCTGTCCGGCGGAGAGCGAGCCCGCGCAGCCTTCGCGCGGGTGCTCACGCAGCAAACGCAGGTCGTGCTTCTCGACGAACCAACGGCAGCCATGGACGTTCACTTCCAAGAACAAACGATGGGAGCCGTTCGCGCGCTTGCGCGTCGCGGTGTGACAGTCATCGTCGTGTTGCACGACCTACAGCTCGCGGCGCGATATTGTGACCGCGTCGTGTGCCTTAAGGCGGGCGAGATTACAGCGGCAGGCACCGTTGACGAAGTGTACAACGACGCGATTCTCAGCTCCGTCTACGACTGGCCCATCACCGTGTTGCGAAGCAGTGGGCGGATCCTAGTGGCCCCCGACGAGGCGGGTGAACCCGTCTCCGGACTCTGGTGTCCAGCCCCAGCTCCCCCCACCCCTTGAAAAAGTTAGGGATACCTTGCTAAGGTTAGCCTACCCTATCCCATCGGTGCGATGTTACATCCACCACACCAACTCACCGAAAGGCTTCATCAATGTCCCGCACCACCACCCTCGCGGCCATCACCGCCACGGCCATGATCTCGACTGCATTCGCCACCCCCGCTGCCTTCGCGGATGCGCCAACCATCGAGTCGGGAAATGCGCACTGGAACATCAAGGAATCGTTCCTGCGCTACGTGCAATCCCCGTTCGTCGCCAGCACCATCACAACCACGGAAGGCGCGGAGAAGGTGCTTCGCGACGGCAAGCTTGCTGACTTCGCACTTCCGGTCAATGCCGCCGACTCCGCCCTCGATGCCAACGGCAACGGCACCATTGACCTCGACGGCGCCATTTCGATCGAGGGCCACCACGGCGCTATGGACATCAAGATGTCCGACTTCAAGATTGTGGTCAACGGCACGAAGGGCGTCCTGCAGGCGGATTACGTGCGCAAGGGCGCAATGCCGGGCTCTGAGCCCACCACCGCCACCGGAGACGACAAGCCGATCGCAGAGTTCGAGGTCACAGATGCGCTGAAGCCCGGCAAGGACAACAAGTTGTCTGCGACGTTCACCCCGACCAAGCTGACCGAGTTCGGCGTCGACATCTTCGGCTCAAGCTACGAAGTCGGCAAGCCATTGGATGACTCGAAAGTCGCCGTCAACCTCGCATTCAAGGCCCCGAAGAAGGAGCCGAAGCCGACCGACCCGAAGCCGACCGACCCGAAGCCGACTGACCCGAAGCCGACCGATGAGGACGGCTCGAGCACCGGCGCAATCGTCGGCATTGTCATGGCGGTTATCGCAGTGCTGGGCGGCCTGGGCTTTGCGGCGACTCAGCCTTCGGTCCAGAAGCTGATTAACCAGTTCATGGGCAAGTAGCGTCCATGTACAAGGCGCGATTGTCCACCGCGGTGGCGGTGGCGCTATTGCTTTGCTCCCCCGCCGTCGCCGAAGGCCAAACTGCGGAGGAAGACACTTTCACGGAGATTTCCTCGACAGACGACGGCTCGCCGGCTACGCAAGCCACGCGGGCAATCGCACTGGCGATGGCTTTCACCGGTTTAGGGTTCGCGCTCAGCGCCCTCATACAGGGGGCCGCGTCAATCCTCGGCATCAAGCCTCCACAACTGCCCCAACTGGTGCGTTAAACACTGCCTCAAGAGCCCCGTCGTCCGGCGGGGCCCTCATTTGATTCGAAAAGGATTCGCCTCAATGCTCATCTCCCGAAACGCCGCTGCGGCGGGGTTCTCCGCGCTTATATTCGCCACTGCGCTGGCAATTCCTGCCGCCGCCGAAAGCTCCTCTGCTGAGCCCGCCGAGGTTGGCGGCGAATTTGTGTGGCCCATTTCCACCGGTTTTCTGAATCAGGCCGTCATTAAAGGTCAAGGTCGCGTGCTCACAGGCGGGGGCGCGACGTGGAACCAGGAAGCGCTTGAATTCTCCTTCCCGGTCACCTCCGCGACGCGGACCGGAAAGACGTGGACATTCGCGCTCGACGGCTCAGCGCAGGTACAGGGATACAAGAATGCGGGTGGCTACGACGGCTGGGCCGTAGATGTAAAATACTCGGACCTCAAGCTGAAGGTGGAGGGAAAAAACGCCACTTTGTACGGCGATTACCTCCTCGCCGGGGTCGCGAACAAGACGTACAAGCCAGTCGGTGCCAAGGGGGACGACGAGCCGCTGGTCACCTTCACACTCGGCAGCGAGATCACCCCGCCGAAACAAGTGACAGAGCACAACCGGACAACGGTGTCGGATACCGGCATGGAGAAGTCCCTCAGGCACTACCCGAAGGGCACGTTGCTAAAAGACTCTGAAGTGGATCTCAACGTGACATTCGGGGCGACTGCTCTCAGCCCTGGGGCGATCGCGGGCATCGCCGTGGGCGTGCTCGCCGTACTTGGCGGTCTCGCCTACGCATCAACCCTTACCCCGGTCCGGGCGCTCCTTGCGCAGTGGCTGCCCCGGTAACTACTTTCTCTTTTTCTTCTTGCTGCCCTTGCCCACTTTGCGCTTCTCCAACTTGGCGGCGACATCGGGCACGTAGCGGAACTCGTCGCGAGGCGGACGCTCATAGTCCGTGATAGCCGGACGCTCGGGAATCTCTGGGAGGTCAGGCTCAATATGCTCATACGGAATCGTCGACAGCAAGTGCGAAATGACATTGATGCGAGACCGCTTCTTGTCCTCGCTCTCCACCGTGTACCACGGCGCCGCGGGAATATCGGTGTGGACAAACATCTCGTCCTTCGCGCGGGAGTACTCCTCCCACTTCGTAATGGACTCCAGATCCATCGGCGAAAGCTTCCACTGACGCAACGGATCCTCACGACGGGACTGGAAACGCTTGTACTGCTCCTCATCCGAAACGGAGAACCAGTACTTGCGCAGCATGATGCCGTCCTCAACCAACAAGCGCTCAAAGATCGGCACCTGGTGCAGGAAGCGGCGGTACTCCTCAGAGGTGGCAAAGCCCATCACGCGCTCGACGCCGGCACGGTTGTACCAGGAACGGTCAAAGATGACGATCTCGCCTGCCGTCGGCAGCTTCTCCACATAGCGCTGGAAGTACCACTGACCCGCCTCGCGGTCCGTCGGCTTCGGCAGCGCCTCCACACGGCACTGACGCGGGTTGAGGTACTGGGTGATGCGCTTAATTGCGGAGCCCTTGCCCGCAGCGTCACGCCCCTCCATAATGATCACAACACGCTCGCCGTTTTCGACGACCCACTGCTGCATCGCAACCAACTCAGCCTGGAGGCGCAGCAACTCCTGCTCATAGGCATCACGGGACAACTTCGGCGGCTTTTTAGCTTGGCTCATAGGTATAACCGTACTCACAGACAAAAACGACACAACAATTATCTCGCGAGGGAAGACATTGTTGAACAATCTATGGGCTATACTTCTCCCGAAACCTTTTCAATACCGTACCGGGTCACTCAAAAAGTCCCGGTAACGCTGACCTAAACGGATGCCATGCTTGCACATAACGTTTCCGCCGAAGTTCGCAGAGCGATTTCGCGCGGTGAGTTTATCCCCGGACAGAAGCTCAACGAGGTGGCCCTCGCTGACCGCTTCGGGGTATCTCGCAATACGCTGCGCGAAGCCTTCGCAATGTTGACCGCTGAAGGCCTGGTCGAGCGCATCCCCAACCGCGGTGTGTTCCTCGCGACCCCAACAGCGGAATTCATCACCGACACCTTCCGCGCACGTGCAGCAATCGAACCTGCTGCACTACTATGGGGTACCGACCTGGACGTCGACCGCCTCGAGGAGCTCAACGCCGAAGGCCGCACCGCAATTGAGGAACAGGACGACGACCTGTTCATCGCTGTGAACCAGGCATTCCACCACGTCGTACTGTCCTCGATGGGTTCAAAGACCCTCGGCGACACCATGGACCAGCTCGACGCCTTCCTCCGCCTAGCCACCCTCCCGATTCTGGAGAAGGACCCCTCCTTCAACCGCCGTTTCATCGGCATTAATGAGCACATCGTGGAGCTGCTGCGTGCCGACGATCGCCAGGGCGCATCCGACTACCTCCAGCACCAACTGATTGAGCTGAGCACCGAAATCATCGAGATGATCGAGATAATCAACAGCGGGCAGCTCATCTAGCCCCGAACCCCCCTTATGTTCGGGGTCACACTCGAACAGCGGTATAACTGGGGTCATGCATATAGACCTCAACGCCGACCTCGGTGAAACGACTGCGGGCAACCCGGTCGCAGACGATGCGGCGATGCTGCAGATGGTCTCCAGCGCAAACGTTGCGACCGGCTTCCACGCTGGAGACCCCCACTCCATAGCCGGAACGCTCAAAGACGCCGCAGCACATAACGTCACACTCGGCGCACACGTGGCATACAACGACCCCGTCGGTTTCGGCCGCCGATTCATGGACTACACGCCCGGCGAACTCGCCGACGAAACCCTCTACCAAATCGGCGCCCTCGACGCGCTTGCCCGCGTTCACGGCATGCACGTGCGCTACGTCAAACCACACGGCGCGCTGTACAACACCATCGTCCACCACGCGGCCCACGCCAAAGCCGTCATCGACGGCATCAAAGCGTTCAGCCCCGACCTGGCCGTCATGCTGCTGCCAGGCGGTGTTGCAGTCGACATCGCAGAAAAAGCCGGCATGCGCGTCATCCGCGAAGCGTTCGCCGACCGCGGCTACAACCCCGACGGCACGCTGGTATCGCGCCGCGAACCCAACGCCGTCCTGCACGACCCAGCCGCCGTCGCAGAACGCGTTCTCCAGGTCGCCTCCACCGGCTCCGTCACAGCCATCGACGGCACCGAAGTCAAAGTGCAGGCCGAATCCGTCTGCGTACACGGCGACTCCCCAGGCTCGGTCGAGCTGACACGCAGTGTCGTCGCCAAGCTTCGCGACGAAAACATCACGATCGCGAGCGTCCTATGACCCTCAGCATCAAACGGGTCGGCACCCGCGGCCTCATCGTCGATCTGCCCGACCTGGCCACGGTGATGAACTACTACGCCGCACTCACGGCAAGCCCGCTCGACCACCAAACCGACGTCGTTGCAGCCGCACGCACCGTACTGCTTACCTTCGACTCGCCCACCGCGACCACCAAGGCAATCGACACGCTGCAGACCTACAGTCCCGCAGCCGCAGAACACACCGAACCACGCGACATCGCCATCGACGTGCTCTACAACGGCGAAGACCTCGCCCCGCTGGCCGAATCGCTCGGCATGAGCACCCACGAACTCATCGACTGGCACACCTCCACCACCTGGGTCGCAGCCTTCGGCGGATTCGCCCCAGGCTTCACCTACTGCGTCCCCGAAGACGCCACCCGCGCCCTGAGCATCCCGCGCCGCGACACCCCACGCACCGCCGTGCCCGCCGGCGCCGTGGCACTAGCAGGCGAATTCTCCGCCGTCTACCCACGCACCTCCCCCGGCGGCTGGCAGCTCATCGGCACCACCAACACTCCAATGTGGGACTCAACCGCCACCCCGCCCGCCCTCGTCGCCCCCGGCGACCGTGTGCACTACAGAGCAGTCGACGCACTTAACGACGACACCACCCTCGCCCGCCACCACCTCGCCACCCCACCACGCCGCCCCGTCTTCACACTCGACGACGCCGGGCTGCAAACCCTCTATCAAGACCTCGGCCGCCAAGGCAACGGCAACTTGGGCGTGACCACCTCCGGATCCTCCGACCGCGCCTCCGCCCGCACCGCAAACGCAGCAGTAGGCAACAAACGCAACGCCACCCTGCTCGAAAACATCGGCGGGCTCACCATGACCGCGCTGACCGAAACCGTCATCTGCGTCACCGGCGCCGACACCGACGTCACCGTGGGCGGCAGGCCAGTGCCACTGGCAACGCCGACGATTGTCCCGGCGGGTGCGGAGGTCGTCGTCAAGCAAGCGCGCCTCGGGTTCCGCACCTACATCGCAGTGCGCGGCGGCCTCATCGCCGACACCGAACTCAACTCCGCCGCAACCGACATGCTCTCCGGCCTCGGACCCAAACCACTCCACAGCGGCGACACCATCGCCATGTCCCTAGCCAAACCACAATCCGCCAACTCACTACTCACCAACCCCCTCCGTGTCGAACGCGACGGAGCAGACGTCGTCGGGACCGTACGCTGCGTCCTCGGCCCCCGCGACGACTGGTTCAGCAACGACGCCGTCGAACGCTTCTTCAACACCACATTCACCGTCACCGCCGACTCCAACCGCGTCGGCCTCCGACTCGAATCCGACGTCCCCCTCACACGCGAACGCGAAGGCGAACTCCCCAGCGAAGGCATGGTCGCAGGCTCCATCCAAATCCCACCCTCCGGCCAACCCGTCTTGTTCCTCCGCGACCACGCCGTCACCGGCGGATACCCCGTCATGGCAACCGTGATCAACGAAGACGTCGACATCGCCGCCCAACTCCCACCCGGCGCCAAACTCCGCTTCGAACGCTTTTCCCTCTAACGCACTTACGCCCCAGTTAGGACCCTGTAATGACTCTGAACGCAGTACTCATCGCCAACCGCGGCGAAATCGCCGTACGCATCGCACGCACCGCACGCGACCTCGGCATCCGCTCCATCGCCGTCTACTCCGAACCCGACACCGGGGCACTCCACACCCAAGTCGCCGACGAGGCCTACCTCCTACCCGGCAAAACCTCCGCCGAGACCTACATGAACATCCCGGCACTCATCGAAATCGCCCACCGCGCCGGCGCCGACTGCCTCCACCCCGGCTACGGATTCCTCTCCGAAAACGCCGACTTTGCCCGCACCGTCGAACAAGCTGGCCTCACCTGGATCGGCCCATCGCCCGACGCCATCGAACTGCTCGGTGACAAGCTCTCCGCCCGCGCGCTTGCCGTCGAAGCCAACGCCCCACTCGCACCCGGCACCGGCGAACCGCTCGAAACCTGGGAACAAGCGCGCGACTTCGCCGAAGAACACGGCATGCCAATCGCCATCAAGGCTGCATTCGGCGGCGGCGGTCGCGGCCTGAAAGTTGTCTTCGACGAAGCCGACATCGAAGAGGGCTTCGCCTCCGCCGGACGTGAGGCACGCGAAGCGTTCGGCCGCGGCGAATGCTACGTGGAAAAGTTCCTCACCCACCCACGCCACGTCGAAGCGCAAGTGCTTGCCGACGCCCACGGCAACGTCGCCGTACTTGGCACCCGCGACTGCTCCACCCAGCGCCGCTTCCAAAAACTCATTGAAGAAGCCCCCGCGCCATTCCTGACCGACGAGCAACGCAACGCCATCGAAGAAGGCGCACGCGAGATCATCCGCAAGGCCAACTACCAGTCCGCCGGCACCGTCGAATACATCGTCTCCGAGGACGGCACCGTGTCGTTTTTGGAGGTCAACACGCGCGTGCAGGTCGAGCACCCCGTCACCGAGGCCGTCACGGGCGTGGACATCATCGCCGAGCAGTTCCGCATCGCCGACGGGCTTCCCCTCTCCTTCGTCGACGGCGACTCGGTTGACCCGCAGATCAACGGCCACGCCTTCGAGTTCCGCATCAACGCGGAGGACGTCACCAACGGCTTCGCGCCGTCGCCGGGCACCGTGACGCGTTTCGACGTCCCCACCGGCCCCGGCGTACGCGTCGACACCGGCGTACTCACCGGTGGGCAGATCCCGCCCTACTACGACTCACTCATGGGCAAACTCATCGTCTGGGGCCCCAACCGCGACACCGCCCTGCGCCGCGCCGAACAATCCCTGTCCGAGTTCACCATCGAAGGCGTGCGCACCGTCATCCCGTTCCACCGCGACATGGTCGTCGCCCCGGAACTGACCGGCGACACCCTGGACGTCTACACCGACTGGGTGGACCACAACTACTCGCCGTCGCAGCGCCACAACAACGTGGACATCGAGCACATTTACGACGAACGCCGCAACGTCGTCGTCGAAATCGACGGCAAACTCCACACCATCGGCTTCCCCGTCGCCCTCCTCGGCACCGGCGGAGGAAACGCAGCCCCGGCCGAGGCTTCCACTCCGGCTGCTGATGCCGCAGGGGCCGTCACCACCAAGTACGAAGCCACCATCGTGGAGTGGCTCGTGGCTGACGGCGACGTTGTTGCCAAGGGCGACCCAATTGCCACGATCGAGGCCATGAAGATGGAATCCCAGATCAAGGCAACCCGCGACGGCCAGATTTCACTGGCGGCGCAGCAGGGTGAGCGAGTCAAGGCGAACGCCACGATCGCGACGATCTCCTAGCCGAAGAGTTGGTCCATTGCCCCGTGGTTGGTGTTTTTCACCGGGTAGCCGCGGGGTGAAATCCATACCGGCGCACCCCGCACCATGACGATCCGGCCCCGTT